>NZ_JBDMZG010000035.1:0-48179 GCF_039769035.1 Pacificibacter sp. | reverse complement strand
TCCTCAGCTTGTGCCAGCTATGATCCGCCAGACAATATCGAACCTGTCGCCCAAGGGGGCGGGTATCAGGCGCAATATCGCGAGCCGCATGTGACGCGAGCCAATGCAGATTACTTGCGCTCTAGTCTGATAAATGCGCAAAAATGCTTGCCATATGGGGCTGCGAATAGCGGTGCCGGTGCTGGCAAGGGTGACGCGATCGCGGCAGCGGCTTTGCGTGGCGAACGCTTGTCGCGCAATGATCTTTTGGATGTGCGGATCGCCGATGATGACACTTTCAATGGGTCATATGTCATTTCGCGCGACGGCATGTTGAAGCTGCCATTCTTGAACGACATTCGGGCGCAAGGGCGGTCCACAAGCCAGATCGAGGCGGATATTTCGCGCGCCCTTTTGGCCGAAGGTTTCTATGACAGCGCGCCGCGTATTTCTGTGCGCGCATCGGATTTTGCCTCTGTAACTGTTGGCGTTTCAGGCGCCGTGTTTGAGGCTCATGTGGTCGAGATCGGCGGCGTGCGAGGCGACAGCGCTGACGGGCGCAGACAAGACGCTCTTGGTGCCTCGACCGAAGGACGCAACCTGTCTGTGGCCTTGCGCGCAGCGGGCGGGGTGCGCCCAGACGCCGACCTTTCTTCCGTCGAAGTCCGCCGTGGGGCGGCTGTGCATCGTCTTGATTTGCGCGGCGTTTTCGAGGGCGCGAATGCCGTCGATATTATGCTTTTGACCGGCGATGAAGTCTTTGTCCCAAGCCGGCAGTGTTTCCAAGAAGACCTGATGCGTCCAAGTCCGATCAGTCCGCCAGGTGTGAGCCTGTTCTTGTCGAACCTGACGCAACCGGCCCGAAGTAACGCGGGGTCGGCCATCGGGCAAACGGTGCGGTCAGTGCCTTATGGGACGCGCTACATGCAGGCGGTGATTGACGCCAACTGTGTCGGTGGCCCGCGCAGCACAAGTGCTGACAGGTCGTCGGTCTTATTTTCGCGCAATCCGACAAATGGCGTGTCCATCGTGATTGAGCGCGATATCGAAGACCTGCTGCGCCGTGCAGACCGCGACGACTATGATCCCTATCTTTTGCCTGGGGATTCACTGGCTTGCTATGACAGCACGATCACAAATATTGCCGAAATCGGGCGGGTGTTTGGGCTGGTCGGCGCTGTTACATTGGGTTTTTGACAACCGCCTGTGTCAGGGCATCGCGGGTGTCCTGACACAAACATAGAACCTCTGTGCGCATCTTTTGGACAGCTGCCTCATCGCGCGCTTTTGCATGATTTTCAAGCGCGAGCAGGGTTTGGTTCAAGCGCAATGCGCCAAAGAGCGCAGCAGACCCTGCCGTCTTATGCGCCTTGGCAGCAACCGTATCCAACCCTGCGTCGGGCGTGAACCACTGGGCGATCTCTTCGACCTCTGCGTCGAATTTCGCATGCAGCGCGGCAAAGCCGTCCGTGCCAACAGCGGCGCGGGTTTCGGCCAAATGGGGCAGATCAATCAGATCTGATTGAACAGATGTCGGCGCCGGACTGTCGCCTACCAAGGCAGCCCGCAGCGCGGATTTTGTCAGAGGTTTGATCAGCACCGCATCCATGCCATTGGCCAAGAAATCCGCCTGTTCATTTGCCAAAGCATTCGCAGTCAATGCAATGATGCGCGTCTTGGCAGAGGCGCCATCCCCCTTGCGGATATTCACAGTCGCGGTGCGCCCGTCCATGACCGGCATCGAAATATCCATGAGAATCAGATCGAATTTTTGGCCATAGGCTAGTTCGACACCTTGTTTTCCGTCAAAGGCTTCGGTGACGTGGTGACCATCGGCAATGAGCATGTTGCGCACGACAAAGCGGTTCATCTCGTTATCCTCGACAATCAAAATATTCTGCGGGGCAGTTACCAACTCGACGGGGGGCGCCGCAGCATCTTCCTCTTGTGGCTGAGCTAGGGTCGTAGGGAGTTCGAGCAGGAATGTGCTGCCTTCGCCCACTGCGCTATCGACCGTGATGGTGCCATCCAGAGCATCGACAAAACGGTGGACGATCCCAAGGCCCAGACCCGTTCCGCCGGCATCGCGCGCATAGGATGTGTCGCCAGTGACAAAGTCGTCGAACACATGGTCGACCAGATCGGGTGGAATACCAATGCCCGTATCTTCAATCACAAAACGCAGCATATCGTCTTGCCAAGAGGCAGTCACAGACACGCGGCCGTGTTTGGTAAACTTTACCGCATTTCCGATTAGGTTCATCAAAATGTGCTGAAGTCGCTCTGAATCACCGTTGATCCAATGCTGTGCTGGGCCGTCCCAACCCCAGTCCAATGTGGTTTCCTGAGCAGATGCCATCCCGCTTTGGTTGTCCACGATGGCTTGGATGAGGGCCGAGATATTCAACGGTTCGGACCGCAAACTGAGCTTGCCGCTGTCATAGCGCGCGATGTCTAAAACGTCCGAGACATGCGACATGAGCAACCGCCCAGATGTTTCCATGTTGCGCATGAACTTATCTTGTTTTGCGGTCAATGGCGTGTCCCGCATCAGGCTCATGTTGCCCAATAGGCCGTTCAAAGGGGTCCGAATTTCGTGGCTCATCGTTGCCAAAAAATCTGACCGGCTTTGTTCGCCTGCAATCGCTTTATCGCGGGCTTGGATCAATTCTTGCTCGTCGGCCACGCTTTGAGACACATCGCGCAGGAAGGCGATGAAGATCTCTCCTCCGTCTGCGGTGGCGGATTGAATGGCAAGTTCCACTGGAAAGAGCGATCCATCGGCGCGCTTGGCCTCGAGACGCACGCGGCCTTTGCCAACGACGCGTTTTTCACCCTTTTTACGCATCCTCTGCATGCCAGCATTGTGCGCATCTATCATGTGATCTGGCACAATGACGCGACCGATTTCCAACCCCATGACATCATCGGCCTTGTGGCCAAAAATTTGTTCGGCGGCGGCATTGAAGCCCGTAATCCTACCGTCTGCATCGCTGACAATCACGCCATCCAGCGACGTGTTCATGATCGTATTGATCCGGTTGGTCGATTGAACCTGCTGCTTTTCGCGTTGGCTGATCTGTGAATTGAGCCGGACAAGATAAATGACGCCCAGCCCAAGTGCTATGATCAACGCAACAAGGGCTGCGGCGAGTTCGCTCATGGTGCGGGCAACCTTTTTGCGTTGTCGATCGGCGCGTTGGGCGAATAGATTCAGCCCTGCGTTCGACAGGCTGCGCACTTCAGGCCGCGCGTCTTGTGCCATCGCAGCCAAACGGGGCAGGTTTTGGATCAGGGTCGCGTCATCGACGTCGATCAGTGTCACCGCTTCATCAAGAAAGGCCTCCGTGCGGGACAGATGGCTCGCGAAGGCTTCAGATTGGCGAAGGTCTGCGAAAACGCTGGCCTGTCGCACTGTCTGGACACGGCGTAAAAGATGTCGAACCGCCGCCGAATTTCGGCGGGATTTACGTCGACACGCAAGCGGCTGCTGAACTCTTGAAACTCGACCTCTGTTTGGGACAGGGACCATTGCACATTGTCAGACTGAGCAGAACTTTGCGCCGCGATTTCGCGTGACACGTTCCACGTCAATAATGAGATGACGACTAAAACCAAAATGCCGGCCAGCACTATCAGAGTGCGGCCAGCGCGTCGGTGCCGATATTCAGAATTTGGCACGATTAAATCTCCATCCTAAAAAGAAGTGGCGTTCCTTTGGCTTAATCAACAACTTCAATTCTGTCGAGTTGCCAGATGCTTCGTGAATAGACAACTTC
The DNA here is from genome assembly GCF_039769035.1 of Pacificibacter sp. Taxonomy (NCBI): domain Bacteria; kingdom Pseudomonadati; phylum Pseudomonadota; class Alphaproteobacteria; order Rhodobacterales; family Roseobacteraceae; genus Pacificibacter; species Pacificibacter sp. The sequence continues at coordinate 44,421 of NZ_JBDMZG010000035.1, read as the reverse complement.
CGTGCGGTACGCGGCTGAGCTGTCGTATGGGTAGATCACCCAAAGCGGACCTTTGTCGCGGATCGACATGGCTTCGCCATTCAACGCCAAAGCGATGATCGGGCCGTTTTCTACCGCATCATTGACAGGAATTTCGACTGTGTAATCGTTGATCGCCGTGGCGAATAACATGCCATCTTCAATACCCAGCGCATCAGCGATTGATTTCAAGGACACACCCTCAAAGGTCTGTGTGCCTTCGGTCCAGATGGTCGTCGTCTTGACGGTTTCCAGACCAAGTGATGACAGGCTTTCGCGATCGAATTGAACGGGTTCCGCTTCGACGCCTGTGATCGACAGAATGACCTCGCCAGTTGGCGCAGGGATTGTGCCCGCTCTCATGGGGCCAGCAAGAGCAAGCAGGGCAACAGCTGCATAGGCGAAGAAACGGGGCATCATGACAAACTCCTTAGGTTGATACCCAATGTTTGCCACAGATGCCCGCGTTATGCTTGTGAGTATAAGGATAGCGACCTATCCGAAGGGATAGGTTTGGCCCGTTTTTGTGAGCATTTTTTGCGGTTCCAGCCGTGTGTTCAAGAATTTCACGAAGGCATGGCCAAGGTCGGCGCGGTCCATGGCATAGGCGGCTGTTGCTTGGACAAACCCTTGGATCGACCCGCAGTCAAAGCGCTCACCGGCGAACTGATACCCGCTCACGCCCACATTTTGCAGGTCAGCATTGATCGCATCCGTCAATTGTAGCTCTCCACCAGCACCAGGGCCAAGATCGGCAAGGCGGGCGAAAATAGACGGCTGCAGAATGTAACGCCCCACGACCGCTTGAGTTGATGGCGCGATATCAGGGCGCGGCTTTTCGACCATCCCACGAGCATGGAACACGCGACCATCTTGGCGTTCAACATCCAGAACACCATAAGACGATGTTGCCTTGCGGGGCACATCCATGGTTGCGACCATATGGCCTCCGACCTTTTTATGGGCCTGTATCATTTGCGCCAGCGCGCCTTCGGGGCCTTTGATCACATCATCGGGCAGCATGACTGCAAAGGCCTCGTTGCCGATCAGATGCTTGGCTTGCCTGACAGCGTGACCCAGACCAAGCGCCTTACCTTGGCGCAAGATTGTCAGCGCTCCTTCTGGCATGCGGGACGGGGCCAAGGCCCGCAATGCGTCCGTTTTTCCCTTGGCCTCCAACGTCATTTCAAGGGCTGCGGCTGTGTCGAAATAGTCTTCCAGCGCACCTTTGCCCGCAGCGGAAACAAAAATGAATTCCTCGATCCCAGCTGCGCGTGCTTCGTCAACAGCATATTGAATGAGGGGGCGGTCGATAAGTGGCAGCATTTCTTTGGGGATGGATTTTGTGGCGGGCAAAAAACGTGTGCCCATGCCGGCAACAGGAAAGACGACTTTGCGAATGTGTGTCATTGGATTTACCTTTCGATGCTTTAGTTAGTGTGCGCCACGGCCGGAAATCACGGCCTTAAACGTCATTGCGATGAGGATGAGATCAAGCAAGATGGTGCGGGACGCCGCATAGGCGAGGTCCATATCGACCATCTTTTCAAAACCGACATCTGCACGCCCTGAGACTTGCCAAATCCCCGTGATGCCAGGCTTGACCGCGAGGCGGCCATAGGCGCGCTTTGGATATGCGGCGACTTCGACGGGAAGCGCTGGACGTGGACCGACAATCGACATGTCGCCGCGCAACACGTTCAGGATTTGCGGCAGCTCATCAATAGAGAAGCGGCGGATAAAGCGACCAACGCGGGTGATGCGTGGATCGGTCTTGGACTTGAAGCAAATACCCTCGCGGTCAGATGAGGCGAGCACCGCTGCGCGGCGGCTTTCGGCGTCGGCACACATGGACCGGAACTTGAGCATTTTGAAGCTGCGCCCGTCTTTGCCGACCCGTTCTTGCACAAAGAATGCAGGTCCACGGCTTTCGATCTTGATCGCGATGGCTGTTGCGGCAAATAGCGGCGCCAAGAGGATCGCGGCACTACCCGCGATCGCCACGTCCAACCCACGCCGCATGACTGAGACAGCGGTTACTTGGCGGGCAGCTTGACGCGCAACACGGGTCAGAAAGGTTACATTCCCGACGATATAACGCTTTGCCATCCTGCGTGGTTCGACCGCTAGGCGCCAAAGCCATTCACCCCCGATGCGGCGCAGCGCGTGTGGCGCGCGGCTGACATTGCCCGCAAGAAAGTCAAAGCACGCACCAACGCCCATCGTCAGATCCGCGTGGATGCGCACCGCATTGCGATGCAGCCAGACATCTTGAAGCGGCACGCCCGTCGCGACCAACACAATGTCAGGCGTACAGGCATTAATGTATTCGATTGCGGCGTCTTCGTTTTCGGCTTGGTCGTAACCGTTCAGTGTGCCCGCGATTCGCAGCCCCGGAATCTTGAACGTGAGCGCATTGGCGGCCGCCTCGGCCGTGCCAGGTTTGCCGCCGAACAGAAACACAGATTTACCCTGCTTGGCCGCTTGCGCCAAAAGCGCTGGAATAAGGTCGGTCCCGTTCAGGTTCGTAGTCAGTTCTAGCCCCGCAAGCTTGGTCGCGATGGACACGCCGGATCCGTCTGGCAACAACAAATCCGCTGTTTGCACGGCGTCAGCATACTGACGATTGGCGGCCATCACGTTAAAGCAATGAGCGTTCATGAACGCCACGCGGCGGCGACCTTTCGATAGCAACGCATCGATTGCATGTGCAGATGTCGCATCTACAAGAGAGACACGAAGCGTGGGAATATAAGTTTGCGGCAGGGCCTGAACCGAAGAGAGCGCGCCGTTGAATTTCGTATGCATTGTCATTTGGTCAGCTTTCGTTGTGAACTTGATGACTAAATGTTCGACGATCACTGGCATGCGGCGCAACGGAGCGGCAGGACAGGTTTCGGTCTCTTTCGAGAAACGATTCGTCCTGATGGGATGCGGATCACGTCGAATTGCGCGCTCGACCTATCCTTTTGGGTTATACGACTAGCAATATTCCCCTGCGCTTGTGCCTTTGTTTGGCCATAAAAATGCGTATGGTGGGGGAGTAAGTAACGAGGAACGCACGCCATGAGAGTATTAATCGCAGATGACCACGACCTGTTGCGGGATACATTAGTCATGTTTCTCGAGGGGCAAGGCGCGATGGAAACTGCGAGTGCTGGCACACTTCAAGAGGCGATGGATCGGATCAAAACGAACGACGTCTATGATCTGGTCCTGCTTGATTACAATATGCCCGGAATGAATGGGCTGGACGGATTGCGCGCGGTTCTTGCGATGGAACAAACGGATCGCGTTGCGTTGATTTCTGGTGAGGCCACGAAGAAAATCGCCGAAGACGCATTGGCGGCAGGTGCGGCAGGCTTCGTGCCCAAATCTCTTCCGGCGAAGTCCTTGGTGAATGCGGTCAAATTCATGGCCATGGGCGAGCAATACGCGCCACTTGATTTCATGACAGCCGTTGAAGAGGTCGCGCCGAATGCATTGGCCGACAAGCTGACGCCGCGCGAATTGCAGGTATTAGAGGGTCTGACACAAGGCAAATCCAACAAGGAAATCGCCCGCGATTTGGACATCACCGAACCAACGGTCAAGCTGCATGTCAAAACGCTTTACCGCAAAGTTGGGGCCGCCAACCGGACCCAAGCTGCGATGATCGCCCGCGAGGCTGGCCTGTTCTAAACTATCCCCATGGATAGGGTTGCGGACAAACGCCCCCTCGCAGCCCTCCGAATGCCCAACTGCACGGGCGATCAATCCACGGTAGATATCGGCAAGGAGATTGCCGATGACCATTACTCTAACAAATCCAATCGTGAAACTTCCTCGCCTGACCGGCCGAGGTTGGGGCCGCCGCATTATGATGGGGGGTCGACTGAGCGACATCAAACGGATGCCGCGGTATATTGCGACCGCGCTCTTGGGAATGACGCTGATTTGGGCGCCTTTGCTTGGCTATCTCAAAACGGCCCCGCTGAGCTATCGCTCGACAACATCACTGATTTTGCCTGGCTCTGGGGCCTCTGCGTCGATGAACCTAAACGGAATCGGACAGGCGTCGTCTTATGCGAACTCTGCGTTTGCCAGCAATGCGGTAAGCCCGACAGAAACCTATAAACGTCTACTTGGCGCGGATCGTATTCTTGATGCGGCGGCCGATGCACTTGATTTGACGCGTGCCGAAATCGGCGCACCGCGTATTCGCCTTGTCGATCAAACAAGCCTGATCCACGTTGAAATGTCTGGCGGTTCGCCCGTCGATGCCCAAGCCAAAGGCGACGCCTTGTTGCGCGCTTTCTTCGCAGAACTTGACGCTCTGCGCGAGGACGAGGTGAACACCCGCGAAGACAGTGGGCTGTTGGCCATCGACGATTTTCGGAGCTCCGTCGCCGAAACGCGCCGGCAGATAACGCAGTTGCAAATCGAAAGCGAGTTGATGTCGGTCGCACAATATGACCGCCTTGTTGATCGCCACTTGAAGTTGGAAACACTGATCTTAGACCGGCGCGCTGGGCTGAGCGAATTGCGCGCCAGCTTGCATGCGCTTGAGGCGCAGCTTGGTCTGAATGCCACAGGGGCTGCCGCGACGCTCAAGCTATTTGCTGATAGCGGGTATTTGGCGATCATTGACGAAGAGGCCCGTCACGAGGTTGCATTGTCAGACGCAAATGCCCGCTACGGTTCTCAGCACCCCAAGGTACAAGAGGCCCGCAAGGCACGCGACAGCGCGGCAGAAATTGCTTTGCGCTTGGCGATGTCAGTAACCGGCTTAGATGGGACAACTTTGGCGGCACTCGACCTCGCTCCTGATGGCGCGCGGGCCGCGCTGTTGTCTGAGCTGGTCCTAAAGCAGGTCGAACTTAGCGCGTCTGAAACAGAGCTGTTGACCCTTAACACCCAATTTGAGGAAGGGCAGGCGCAGATTGACCGTCTGGCGGGTGCGGCTTCGGATTTACAGGATCTGGAACGTGATTTTTCCGTTGCAGAAGCGGTATTTGCCTCTGCGATTGCACGTTCAGAAACGGGTAAATCTGATGTCTATGCATCCTATCCGTTGGTTCAAGTGTTAGAGAACCCGTCATTGCCCGACCGGCCGTCTTCGCCCAATCGTAAGCTGGCCTACCTCGCTGGGATCGCCGCAACGATGATGCTTTTCTTTGGCCTCTCATTGGGATGGGTTCGCTTAGCGCTGATCAACAAGCTGCTCAAAAAACCGGACGCACAGGCATGACCGACCTCAACCCTATCGAGCGGTTCATCTACAAAACGCTTGTCCTGACGTGGCCGCTTTATGGGCTAGGTGCGCTTTATATCGTGGGGCCAGTGATTGCGTGGTTGCTAGGTGGATTGGCGGTGCTCGTGATGTACCTTGGGCCTGCGGTGCGCAGCGATATGCAAGCCACGGGGCGGATTCCGCCAGTTGTCTGGGCTTGGATCGTTGGGATGTTCGGGCTTCTGGTCGCCCTTTGGATCGGACATCTGGATTGGGTGCTCGGGCTCAAACTAACGATCAAATCCACGATTGGTTGGGCCAAAGGCTGGGCGCTTTTGGCGCTGTTCCCGTTGGTCGGTGCGGTGCTGCCGATCCGCAGATCGGTCCTTGCGCGTGGCCAATGCGTCATTGGGCTTTGGACGCTGATCCTCGCGCCTGCCATGCTCGCGGCGCCATACATCGGGTTGCCGGAAAAGATTTTGACATCCCCGCTTAAGGCTGTCGGGGGACCAGGGCCTGAATATTTCTCTGTCTATTTTTTCACATGGGATCCCGGAAGTTGGACCCCACGCTGGCAGTTTTACGCGCCTTGGTCGCCCTTTGCGGCATTGCTGGGCGTGGTCATGGTCCTTTTCGCATTGGAAGAACGCTGCATAAAATGGCGCAGCATCGGGATTGCAGCGGGCACTCTTATGATCCTCGCGTCAAAGTCGCGGATGGGACTTGTCGGGTTGGTCGCTTGTACGGTGGGGCCACGGATGATGCCGCTTTTGCTACGGTCATGGGCATGGCACATCGGCGCGGGCATCGCCGCCTCAATGGCTGTGCTTGGCACGACGGTGGTCTTGGCCGCGACCGACGCCGTCGCTGCATTTAAGGGCGCGCGCGCGGACAGCACACGGGTGCGCGAGACCTTGCAACGGATCGCATCAGAGCGGTGGCAAACAGAGGCCTATTGGTTCGGACACGGGACCGTGCAGCCCGGAAGTCACGCGGTCGAATACATGCCGATTGGCAGCCATCACACGTGGTTCGGGTTATTGTTTGTAAAGGGAATGGTGGGGCTGCTGTGCTTACTTGTGCCATTTGTCTGGCAGACCTTACTGGCGCTCAAAGACGCGACAACCAGCCCGCGTGGGTATCTGCCATTGGGCGTAATGATGACCTTGACGCTTTTGTCGTTTGGGGAAAACGTGGAAATTGAAGCCTATCTCTTGTGGCCTGGGCTTATGGTTCTCGGGATTCATGCCCGAGAGTGCGCGGATGGAAGGCGCGGCTGAAATTTTGCATACGACATCAATATGGATCGCGGTTTGTGCACCTTTTTAAGGGTAAAGCCCGTTTTGCCCTTGGTTTATTTTGAATTTTCACATCGCCACACAAAACTTGCGGCAAGACTGCAGCATGTTGATTGAGATATCGCAGAAAGTGCGTCTGCTTTGTTTTGGTAAATGCTATCGAAAGGGCGGCATGAAACCAGATAAAGACCTGTTTCGGTTTGCCTGCGTCAAATCACACAGCGTTGGGTGCACTTTGGGTGGCTATCAATGTCTTTTCAACGGGCGTGAATGACGGCATAAACAGCATCGAGACGTCTGCGAGGGTTGCGGTTGGTCCAATTTCTGTATACAATTGCATACAGATGCGGTGAATCGACACTGACCCTTGGTTTAGACGTTAGAATTTGCTGTTTTGATTGCACATTAATGCGCCGGAGTTACGACATGAGCCTGTACACAGAATATCGCGAAGAGATCGCGACACGCAAAGATCAAGGGCTGAGCCCAAAGCCAATTGACGACGGAGCCTTGACGGCTGAAATCATCGAGATCGTGCGCGACACGGCGCATGAGTTCCGCGATGAGGCGCTCAACTTCTTTATCTACAACACATTGCCTGGCACCACGAGTGCGGCAGAAGTGAAAGCTAAGTTCCTCAAAGAAATCGCTTTGGGCACTGCAACAGTCGCAGAAATTACACCGACTTTCGCGTTTGAGCTTTTGTCTCACATGAAAGGCGGACCTTCTGTTGAGGTTTTGCTTGATATCGCATTGGGCGACACAGCAGACATCGCGGCGCAGGCTGCTGAGGTTCTCAAAACCCAAGTGTTCTTGTACGAAGCCGACACCACACGCCTCAAAGACGCGCTGGACGCAGGCAACGCGATTGCGAAAGACATCATCGAGAGCTACGCAAAAGCAGAATTCTTTACGAAACTGCCTGAGATCGAAGAAGAAATTAAAGTCGTGACGTACATCGCGGGCGAAGGCGATATTTCGACTGACCTTTTGTCACCAGGCAACCAAGCACACTCACGTTCTGACCGTGAACTGCACGGCAAATGCTTGATCTCTGAAGAAGCGCAGAACGAAATCGAAGCGCTCAAAGCTCAGCACCCAGATGCGCGTGTGATGTTGATCGCTGAAAAAGGCACAATGGGCGTTGGTTCGTCCCGCATGTCTGGCGTGAACAACGTGGCGCTTTGGACTGGTAAACCTGCCAGCCCTTACGTGCCTTTCGTCAACTACGCACCTGTTGTGGCGGGCACCAACGGCATTTCGCCGATCTTTTTGACAACAGTTGGCGTGACCGGTGGTATCGGTGTCGATCTGAAAAACTGGGTCAAGAAATTGGACGCAGACGGCAATGTTGTTCTGAACGACGCAGGCGATGCTGTTTTGGAAGAGGTTTACTCTGTCGAAACAGGCACAGTGCTGACCATCAACACCAAGAAAAAGAAACTCTTCAACGCCGATGGCACAGAAGAGTTGGTGGACATGGCGTCTTCTTTCACACCGCAGAAAATGGAATTCATGCGCGCAGGCGGGTCTTACGCCATCGTGTTTGGTAAAAAGCTGCAAACATTTGCTTGTGAAGCTTTGGGCGCACCTGTTGTCTCTGCTTTCGCACCGGCCAAAGAAGTGTCTGTTGAGGGCCAAGGCCTGACAGCGGTTGAGAAAATCTTCAACGCCAACGCACGCGGCACCACACCAGGCAAGACTTTGCACGCGGGCTCTGACGTACGCGTCAAGGTCAACATCGTGGGCTCACAAGACACCACAGGCCTGATGACCAGCCAAGAGTTGGAAGCCATGGCTGCGACTGTTTTGTCTCCATCCGTGGATGGCGCTTATCAGTCTGGTTGTCACACAGCGTCAGTTTGGGACATCAAAGCGCAAGCCAACACGCCGCGTTTGATGGCGTTCATGAACAAATTTGGTCTGGTCACAGCACGCGACCCCAAAGGCGAATACCACGCCATGACCGACGTGATCCACAAAGTGCTCAACGACATCACTGTTGACGACTGGGCGATCATCATCGGCGGCGACAGCCACACACGTATGTCCAAAGGCGTCGCTTTTGGTGCAGACTCTGGCACTGTGGCTTTGGCCTTGGCGACAGGCGAGGCCTCTATGCCGATCCCTGAATCTGTCAAAGTGACGTTTAAAGGTGAAATGGCATCGCACATGGATTTCCGTGACGTTGTTCACGCGACCCAAGCGCAGATGCTCGCGCAACACGGCGACAACGTTTTCCAAGGCCGCATCATCGAAGTGCACTTGGGCACATTGCTGGCTGACCAAGCGTTCACATTCACCGACTGGACTGCTGAGATGAAGGCCAAGGCCTCTATCTGTATCTCAGAAGACGCCACATTGATCGAGTCTTTGGAAATCGCCAAATCGCGCATTCAGGTCATGATCGACAAAGGCATGGAGCACGAAAGTGGCATGCTGCAAAACCTGATCGACATTGCCGACGCTCGTATCGCGCAAATTCAGTCTGGCGAAAAACCTGCGCTGACACCCGATGACAACGCCAACTACTTTGCTGAAGTTGTGGTTGATCTGGACACTATCGTTGAGCCTATGATCGCCGATCCTGACGTGGCCAACATCGATGTGTCCAAACGCTACACCCACGACACGATCCGCCCGATTTCTTACTACGGTGCGGAAAAGAAAGTGGACCTTGGCTTTGTTGGATCTTGTATGGTGCACAAAGGCGATGTGAAAATCGTGGCTCAGATGCTGCGCAACCTTGAAGCCGAATCTGGCAAGGTTGAATTCAAGGCGCCGCTCGTTTTGGCCGCGCCGACATACAACATCATCGACGAACTGAAAGAAGAGGGCGACTGGGACGTTCTTCAGAAATACGCTGGTTTTGAGTTCGATGATTTCGCACCTAAAAACACTGCGCGTACTGAGTACGAGAACATTCTCTACCTCGAGCGCCCAGGCTGTAACCTGTGTATGGGCAACCAAGAAAAAGCCGCCAAAGGCGACACTGTTCTTGCGACGTCCACACGCTTGTTCAAAGGCCGTGTTGTGGAAGATGCAGCAGATAAAGCTGGTGAATCGCTTCTCGCGTCAACACCGGTTGTTGTGTTGTCCGCCATCTTGGGCCGCACACCAACCTTGGCTGAATACAAGGCGGCCGTGAAAGGCATCGATCTGACGAAGTTCGCACCACCCGCGACCAAGCCACTCGATACGCTTTCAGCGCACTTCTAAAAAAACAAAGCTCTGGCGATCATCCTCGCCAGAGCTTTTTTCATGATACATAGGCCAAGTTGCATGTCGGCCCACCAGGCGTTGCAGCTGTTTGACGTCATCGAGTTTTAAATCGAAGACAGGCCTGAATTGGTGTTCAGGAAAAACTGAGAAAAGATCGGGCCGCTGGCCGCGCCAATTGCTCGGGCTGTTTCACCGATGCCACCGGCCGCAATCGTGGGGGTCAAAAGCCCGCGTTTGTCTTGCTTTAAGATGTAGCGTTTGACGCGCTCCACCAGCTCAAGGCGAACATTTTCAGGAAATGCACCGTCGATGATGATGGCTTCGAAGTCGATGACCGCACAGATCGAGAGTGCGGCTTTGGCCAATTCTTGCGCGGTTTCCCCGATCCATGGTTCGACGTAACGGGTGAACGCGCTCCAGTCTTGTGGCTGGGTCCACATTTGCATGGGGTCCAATCCCGCTTGAACCAGCCGGCCTTCAAGCAAGTGCAAAGAGGCCAGGTCCACCAATTGCAAGCTTTCGCCCAGCGGGCCAGTGCTGCGCAATGAGCCAAGCGCGCCTGCGTTTCCGCGATTGCCTTCAAACACTGTTCCATTCAAAACGACGCCGCCGCCGATGAATGACCCAATGAAGAAATAGGCATAGTCTTGGAACTTTTCGCCCTGTGCATACAGATGCTCTGCACGGCACGCAGCTGTGGAATCATTGACGAGGGACACGGGAAGGTCACTAAATTCGGCGACCGCTGAAGAGAAATCAAAATCTTTCCAAGTGCGAAACTTCTTGGCAGGGGCGCCTACGACATCATGCCATTTCCACAGTTCAAACGGGGCCGCGATGCCCAACCCACAAATGCGTTCGCGCGCGTCAGGGGACAGCTCGGCGTAAATGTCATCAATGCCTGTCTTCAAAAAGTCGAGAACGTCTTCAGGCAATGGGTGGGTATAGGATGTGTGGATGTGTTTGCGTACATTGCCCGCGAAATCCAACAGCAAGAGTTCAGCACTGCGTCGGCCAACCTTGAGGCCAAGCGACAGCACACCATCAGGATCAAGCTCCATCGGGATCGAGGGTTTGCCGACTTTGCCACGAATGGGTTCGCCGCGTTTGACATAGCCGTCTTTTTCCAACTTGCGCAGAATGACAGACACAGTTTGAGGGGACAGTCCGGCGCGACGTGCCACGTCGATGCCCGGCATAGCGCCGTGACGTTGAAGCATCGATAGCATCAAACGCTCATTGTAGTCGCGAACACCACTTTGGTTCACGCCACTATTCGTGCCTTTTATTTTCCCACCATCCATGGTGCGGACCATATCTGTCTCCTTCCTAAATAGGAAGATGCCAGAAACTCTATTAATAAATCAAGTTTATTTATTTATTGACAAGGGAAAGAGAATCTGGCCTTTTACGTTTGAACCTGATGCGTGGAGGCATTTGGGCTTGGATCACATGATTAAATGATCCAATTTAAACTTCTTGGGAGGAAAACATGAAAAAACTCATCACAGTATCGGCTCTTGCAGTCGCATCCATGACTGGTTCTGCTTTTGCAGCGGACTCAGTGGCAGCTTGTTTGATCACGAAAACGGACACAAACCCGTTCTTCGTAAAGATGAAAGAAGGCGCTGAAGCCAAAGCTGCTGAGCTTGGCATGACGCTTAAATCTTACGCTGGTAAAGTTGACGGCGACCACGAAACGCAAGTTCAAGCGATCGAAACATGTATTGCTGACGGCGCAAAAGGGATCTTGCTCACAGCATCTGATTCGTCCTCAATCACTACATCTGTAGCGCAAGCGCGTGACGCAGGCCTCTTGGTGATTGCGCTCGACACACCGCTTGACCCAATCGACGCGGCAGATGCAACATTTGCGACAGACAACTTCCTTGCTGGTGAATTGATCGGTTCATGGGCTGCAGCTCAACTTGGCGACAAAGCAGCAGACGCGAAAATCGCTATGCTTGACCTTGCAATCAGCCAGCCAACTGTTGGCGTTCTGCGTGACCAAGGCTTCTTGCAAGGCTTCGGTATCGATCTTGGCGACCCAAACAAATGGGGCGACGAAACTGATCCACGTATCGTTGGCAACGACATCACATCTGGTAACGAAGAAGGTGGCCGCAAAGCCATGGAAAACCTTCTCGCAAAAGATCCAATGATCAACGTTGTGTACACAATCAACGAACCGGCGGCTGCTGGCGCTTATGAAGCGCTGAAATCCATTGGTCGTGAAAATGACGTTCTGATCGTTTCTGTCGACGGCGGCTGCCCTGGCATCCAAAACGTTGCAGAAGGCGTGATCGGCGCGACATCCCAGCAGTACCCACTTTTGATGGCATCTTTGGGCATCGAAGCGATTTCTGCATGGGCCAAAGATGGCGCGAAACCAGAAAACACACCTGGCAAAAACTTCTTTGACACTGGTGTGTCCTTGGTCGCCGGCCAAGCTGTTGATGGCGTCGAGTCAATTTCAGTTGCTGAAGGCACAGCGCGCTGCTGGGGCTAAGCCTTTCGTAAAATAGCTGAGGGGGCGGTCAATGCCCCCTCAATCCAAACGCAGCAGGTATTGGGCGCCCTGACTGCATACCCGCGCATTTAAATGCAATCAGACGCCTAAGGTTACACAAGCTCGGGGGATACACCCATGTCAGAGGACGCCTCAAAAGGGCAGGACTTTGAGTCCACTTTGTCCAAGGCGGCCGATCAGGTCGCTGAATTTGATTCAAACCGTCGCGGTTTCGTCGATAAACTGCAGCACACCCTTCACGAGAATCCAGCGCTTGTTCCACTGATCGTTCTCGTCTTGTCACTCATCTTCTTCTTCGTGCTTGTCGGGTCAAAGTTCTTCTCCCCGTTTGCGCTGACACTTATTTTCCAGCAAGTCCAGATCGTTGGCGTTCTGGCAGCGGCTCAAAGCTTAATCATTCTAACAGCGGGTATTGACCTGTCTGTTGGCGCGATTGCTGTGCTGTGTTCCGTCGTTATGGGGCAATTTACGTTTCGCTACGGTTTCCCGCCATCGATTGCGATCCCTATCGGCTTGGCCGCGGGTACTGCAATTGGTGCAGCAAGCGGTTGGCTTGTTGCCAAAGTTAAATTGCCACCCTTTATCGTGACATTGGGCATGTGGCAGATCGTTTTGGCGGTGAACTACATCTATTCCGCGAATGAAACGATCCGCAGCCAAGACATCGAAGCACAGGCACCTTTGCTACAGTTCTTTGGAACCAGCTTTAAGTTTGGCGGGGCGACTATGACCTTTGGCGTGCTTTTTATGGTTCTCTTGTTTGCGCTCCTCACATATGTGTTGCGCCATACAGCTTGGGGCCGCCATGTCTACGCCGTTGGTGATGATCCTGAAGCAGCGGAACTCGCTGGTGTGAACGTTAAAGGCACACTCATCTCAGTTTACGCCGTTGTAGGTCTTATCTGTGGCTTTGCCGCATGGGTGATGATCGGTCGCTTCGGCTCTGTCTCTCCATCTGCCACAACTGGTGTTATCGGCAATATCCAATCCATCACAGCGGTTGTGATCGGCGGCATTTCCCTCTTCGGTGGACGTGGCTCGATCCTTGGTGCGCTTTTTGGTGCCTTGATCGTTGGCGTGTTTGAACTTGGTTTGCGCATGTACGGTGCAGATCCTCAATGGACCTTCTTGCTTATCGGTGTGCTCATCATTGGTGCCACAACCGTTGACCAATGGATCAGAAAGGCAGCAGCATAATGGAACCTATCCTAAAAGGTGTTGGCCTCACCAAACGTTACGGCCGTGTTACTGCGCTCGATAAGTGCGATTTTGATCTTTACCCCGGTGAAATTCTGGCCGTCATTGGCGACAATGGCGCAGGCAAAAGTTCACTGATCAAAGCCGTCTCTGGCGCTGTGATCCCTGATGAAGGCGAAGTGTACCTTGAGGGCAAGCAGATCAACTTCACCTCGCCAATTCAGGCGCGTGAAGCTGGGATTGAAACCGTGTATCAAACCCTTGCGATGTCACCTGCTTTGTCGATCGCTGACAACATGTTCATGGGGCGCGAAATCCGCAAGCCTGGGTTTAGGGGCAAGGTCCTGCGTCAGTTGGACCGCAAAGCGATGGAAGACTCTGCACGTGAAAAGCTGACTGAACTTGGCCTGATGACCATTCAAAACATCAATCAGGCAGTGGAAACGCTGTCTGGTGGTCAACGCCAAGGTGTGGCCGTGGCCCGTGCTGCTGCGTTTGGGTCCAAAGTGATCATTTTGGACGAACCGACAGCTGCTTTGGGTGTGAAAGAAAGCCGCAAGGTGTTGGAGTTGATCCAAGACGTTAAATCGCGCGGCATTCCGATCATCTTGATCAGCCACAACATGCCGCATGTGTTTGAGGTTGCAGACCGCATTCACGTTCACCGTTTGGGTAAACGTCTGTGTGTGATCGACCCCAAAGACTACACCATGTCTGACGCCGTGGCGTTTATGACAGGGGCGAAAGAAGCGCCGGTTCAAGAACCTGCGTAACCTGTGCTGAAGTGTCACTTGGCTTCTCCCTGAGGTGACATTTCACAAACTGGCCGAACCTATGCACCGTTATCTGACGCGGTGGCTGGTTCGGCCTTTTGCGTTTTCGGACCTGTGACTTTGTGGGAAGGGTGCTGAATGCAGCGGCCGTGGCGACGCTATTGCGCGGCCAGTTTTAGGCTGGACATCAAGTGATGGAATTTCTCACCTTGAATGGCGACATGTGCGCGCAAAACGGTTGCCGCCATCTCTGCATCGCCCGCTTTCAAAGCGTCTACAATGGCAAGATGTTCGGTCATGGATTGTGCCATGCGACCGCGTAGGCGCAGTTGAATGCGGCGGTAGGGTTTCAATCGCTTGTGCAGTCTCAGAACTTCGTTTTCTAAAAACGCGTTGCCAGCTTGGGCATAGATAATGCGGTGAAAGCGCTCATTCTCGCGGTAGTATTTATCCGCATCGTTTTGCGTGATCGCGTCTTGGCAGTGTTGATTGGCATGCTCTAAGTCATCCAAGGCTTGGTCGGAAATACGCAGCGCTGCTAGGCGGCCGCACACGGCTTCGACTTCGGCCATTGTTTCAAACATTTCCATCAACTCGACCGGGCCGGGTTGGCGCACAAAGACGCCGCGCCGTGGCAGTTGTTCTGCCAGACCAGAGTTCACCAAACGTTGCAAGGCTTCTCGGATTGGGGTGCGTGACACGTCAAATTGTGTGGCGAGTTTGATCTCGTCCAACCTATCGCCATCCTGAAAAGCGCCGGAAAACACCAGCTCTTCTAATTCGTCAGCAATCATATCTGCGCGCTTTAATGCCATGCCGTACCGTAGCAATTTGCATTATCGTGCGCAATAATTATGTTCTTGTATACAAAAACCTTGCTTTTGAATTCATATAGGCGATACTGATCGTCGCCAAGCAATTAAGATTCCATCCCATCGGCCAAGGCAAAAAGGAGCACAGGATGACACTACTTGCTGACTTGCTATCGACGGTTTTTGAACGTCGTTACCGGCAGCGTGCAGAGCACGTGCATGATGATCGCCCGATCGAAGATCTGGCCGAAGCCTTGGTTGGCTCGGCGGGGGAAACCTCGGGGCTTGCACTTGCGTCTGACATTCTTGCGGGGTTTTAGGAGAAAGATGATGCTGGAAAGCTGTCGTTTTTCAAACATATCGCCACCGCATTGAACCTCGATCCTGAGACGGTGCGTGACACCTTGGATGCTTATGAAAAGAACCCATCAAAGGCGACGTACCGCGCTTTTGCCACCGCCGCAGAGCCGCGCCGACAAGAATTGATCCGGCGCTTGAACAGTGTGCCAGGAGCCACGGGGGCCTTGGTCCGCATGCGCGTCGATTTGCTGCGGCTCAGCAACAAAGACCCTCAACTGGAAGCGTTGGATCTGGATTTTCGGCATCTGTTTGCCTCGTGGTTCAATCGCGGCTTCTTGGTGTTGCGCCCGATCAATTGGGAAAGCCCTGTGCATATTTTGGAAAAGATCACAGCCTATGAGGCTGTGCATGCCATCGACAGTTGGAGCGATTTGCGACGTCGTTTGGAGCCAAGCGATCGCCGTTGTTTCGCGTTCTTCCACCCCTCAATGCCAGATGAGCCGCTGATCTTTGTTGAGGTTGCTCTGTCGCGCGGTGTGCCCAATTCGGTACAGGGTGTCTTGGCCGAAGACCGCGCGCCGATGCCTGCGGATGAAGCAGATACGGCCGTGTTTTATTCGATCTCGAATTATCAGGCTGGGTTGGCGAGCATTTCGTTTGGCAACTCTTTGATCAAGCAGGTCGCCCATGACTTGTCAGCAGAGCTGCCGAATTTGGAAACCTTTGTTACCTTGTCGCCCATCCCGAATTTGACGCGCTGGTTGACCAAAGAAAAGGTCGAGTTCGCGAACGCGACGCCTGAAACCATGACATCACTTGCGGCGCATTATTTGCTGAATGCAAAGGGGCGCGATGACATGCCGTTTGATCCCGTTGCACGGTTCCATTTGGGCAATGGGGCGATTGTTCACGCTGTCCATGCTGAGGCGGATGTGTCCGTGAAAGGGCGTGCACAATCTGGCGGAACTATGGTGAATTACCTTTACGACCTTGGTAAGGTCGCCCAAAATCACGAACGCTTTGCGACCACGAAAGAGGTGGCGGCATCTGCGGATGTTCAAACGCTGGCGCAGGCTGCGCCTCTCACACAGACTTAAAAAGGCCCACGACAATGGCAAACATTCTATACGACACGCTTTTTGGCGCTCACGCTGGAAAATCCACGCCGTTTTTGCATCTTTTGGATGGCAAGACGATCACCCATCAGGACTTTCTAGCGACGGCGGCACAGGTGGCCAATGTCTTCGAAAATATCGGCTTGAAACCGGGTGACCGTGTTGCGGTGCAAGTCGAGAAATCACCAGAATCCTTGGCGATCTATGCGGCTTGTACGCAAGCCGGTTTGGTGTTTTTGCCGTTGAACACGGCTTACACTGTCGATGAATTGACTTACTTCATTGAAAACAGTGGGGCGTCATTGATTGTTTGCGACGGACGCAGCGAAGACAAACTTGCGCCAGTGGCCAAGGGGCTGGACGCGTCGCTTGAAACGTTGAATGCCGACGGTACTGGCAGCTTGATGTCCAAAGCCAGCGCCATGCCAAGCACCTATGCGACAGTGGATCGTGAGGCCGACGATTTGGCCGCGTTCTTGTACACATCTGGCACGACTGGCCGTTCGAAAGGCGCGATGCTGACGCAAGAAAACCTGCTGTCTAACGCGCTGACATTGGTGAAAGAATGGCGCTTTGCGTCAGATGATGTCTTGCTGCATGCCTTGCCGATTTTCCACACGCACGGGCTTTTTGTTGCAACCAACGTGACCTTGGTCGCGGGCGGCAGCATGGTGTTCATGGCCAAGTTTGATCAAGATGCAATCATCGCAAACATGCCACGTGCAACAACCATGATGGGCGTGCCAACGTTCTACACGCGCTTGCTTGGCGATGAGCGTTTCACCAAAGACCTGACATCGGGCATGCGGTTGTTCATCTCTGGCTCCGCACCGTTGTTGGCCGAAACCCATGTGCAATTTGAAGAGCGCACAGGGCACCGGATTTTGGAACGCTACGGCATGACCGAAACCAACATGAACACCTCGAACCCTTATGAGGGCGAACGCAAAGCTGGCACCGTTGGGCTGCCTTTGCCGGGTGTGGAGTTGAAAATCACCGACCCATCTACAGGCGACACATTGCCTGATGGCGAAGTGGGTCAGATCGAAGTGCGCGGCGCGAATGTGTTCAAAGGGTACTGGCAGATGCCTGAAAAGACCGCCGAAGAGCTGCGCAGCGATGGCTTCTTTATCACGGGTGATTTGGGCACGATTGACGCGGACGGCTATGTGTCCATCGTTGGACGTAACAAAGACCTTATTATTTCCGGCGGGTACAATATTTATCCCAAAGAAATCGAATTGGTGCTCGACGAGCAAGAGGGCGTTTTGGAAAGTGCTGTGATTGGCGTGCCGCATCCTGACTTTGGGGAAACGGTTGTTGGTGTGATTGTTGCCAAAAGCGGTGGTATACCAGACCTTGTTGACGTAACGGAAGCGTGCAACACTTCTCTTGCGCGCTTCAAGCATCCCCGCAAGTTGGTGATGATTGATGCTTTGCCGCGCAACACCATGGGGAAAGTGCAAAAGAACATTTTGCGCGACACCTATGGCGATTTGTTCTCCCCTAAGGAGGGGTAAATTGTTTCCCAGTTTGTGAAGGGGTTCTTGTATCCCCTGACATGTGAGGGGTTGTTACCTCGGCATCTCACAACACTTAGGCCGACGCAGTGATGCGTCGGCCCCTTTTTTCTTTTTGGTGGTTTGTATGGTTTAGGCGTGCAGCGTTTGCATGCAGGTGAATTCCTTCAGACCTTCCACGCCGAACTGTCTGCCCACGCCAGATTGTTTGACGCCGCCGAATGGCGCGTTGGGGTTCAAACCACCATGGCCATTGACCCAAACAGAGCCAGATTCCATCCGCAACGCCAGCTTTTTGGCAGCCTCTAAGTCTTTCGACCATACTGAGGCACCCAAGCCAACGGACAAAGCATTTGCCGATGCAAGTGCGTCTTCGACGTCCGTGTAACGGATGATCGGCAGCACAGGACCAAATTGTTCTTCGTCCACAAGACGCATGCCGTCTTTGGCGTCCGCGATCAGCGTGAGGGGGTGCAGGTAGCCAGCGCCCTCAGCGCGTTCGCCGCCCAAGATCACGCGCCCGCCATTGGCTTTGGCATCTGCGATCAGCTCTTCCACGAGCGCCAATTGCGTTGCGTTTTGCACAGGGCCAAGAACTGAGTTCGCGTCCGAACCAGCGCCAACAGGAATGTTCGCTGCAAAGGCCGCAAGTTCGTCGCAGACGGCGTCGTAAATGCTGTCATGGACGTACAAACGTTTCATACAGGCACAGGTTTGGCCGGAGTTGATGAAAGCGCCCCAGAACAGACCTTCTGCGATCTCTTTCGGATCTGCGTCAGGCAACACGATCCCTGCATCATTGCCGCCAAGCTCCAAAGTCAGGCGTTTCAGCGTATCTGACGCGGATGCCATAACTCTTTTGCCAGTGGGTGTGGAGCCTGTGAAAGTCACTTTGGCCACATCTGGATGCGACGTCAAAACCGGACCGATGCTGTCTGGTCCTGTGACCACATTCAACACGCCAGCTGGCAAAACGGTGTTCAAAATTTCAACCATGCGCAAGGTTGACAGGGGTGTGTAGGGAGACGGTTTGATCACAACGGTGTTGCCCGCGCGAATGGCTGGCGCAAAGTGCCAAACGCCAATCATCAGTGGCCAGTTCCATGGTGTGATCGAGGCCACAACACCCAAAGGTTTGCGGTGAACCTCGATCTTTGCTTGGTTGTTGTCTTGGATGATTTCGACAGGCAAAGACAGCTCGGCTGTGTTCGCAGCCCAACCCGCAGCGCCTCCCAGTTCGAAATCTGCACCAAGCCCAGCACGTGGCTTGCCTTGCTCCAATGACAGCAAGATTGCCAACTCATCGGCGTGCTCAGTCAAGGCGGCAGACATATCGCGGCAGGCTTGTGCGCGCACTTCGTCGTCCGCCACGCTCCACGTTTTGTACGCTTCTTTCGCCGCTGCGACAGCTGCGTTAACGTCATCGGCCGTGCCAGATGGGCAGGCGCCAGCAATTCCGCCAGTGGACGGGTTGATCACGTCGAACGTGGTCGCCGCTGTCACGGCTTTGCCACCGATGGTCATTGTATAGTCAGTCATTTGGATCTCCTCCCAAGAGTGGACTGTAATCGTTTAAGCATGTGGGGCAGGGTGCAAGAACTGCCAAGGTGACGTTTCGGAACCCGTTTCAACAGGCACTTCGATAAAGGCAGGGCCTCCGTCGGCGATGGCTTTTTCAATCGCCGCCTCAAGTTCTGCCGGTGTCGTTGCTTGCGTCGCAGGCATGCCAAAGCTGGACGCCATGGCAACGAAATCAGGGTTCACCAATTCAGAGCCAAGCAAACGACCATCAAAGCCATTCACCTGATCACGGCGCACATTGCCGTAAGCGTTGTTGTTGAACACCACGGCGATCACGCCGATGCCATGTTGCACAGCGGTGGCCATTTCTTGCATGCCGAACATAAAGCCACCGTCGCCAGACACAGAGACAACGACCTTGTCAGGGTTCGCCACTTTCACACCCAGCGCGGTGTTGTAGCCAAAGCCCAAGTTGTCTTGATAGGCGCAGGTCACATATTGGCGCGGCGCGTAGACTGGAAAACCAAAGCGCGCGGTGAAGCCCATTTGAGAGACTTCTTCGACAAAGAACCCGTCACGTGGCAATGCACGGCGGATCGCGTCCAAGTAGCCCATTTGCGGCTGTACAGTGTCGGCGGCTTCTTTGGCTTTCACATTGATTGCTTCAAATTCCGCAGTGCGATCTGCGGCTTGGTCGGTCAATGCATCGGTGATCAAAGCGGTTGCCTCGGCTGCATCTGCGACGACACCGAAATCTGGTTTTAGGCGCACCATTTCGGTTGGGTCAATATCAATGCGCAGGGTTTTCAGGCCTTCCGGCTTCCACTGCCAGCGCATGAACTGCAGCTCCAAGCGGCTGCCGATGCCGATCAAAAGATCGCATTCTTTAAAGTAGTCGTAGGCCGCGATCAAATCCATCGCCAGCGGGTTGTCTGCTGCGACGATGCCTTTGCCAGAACGGTGTGATGCAACCGGCGCTTGGATTTTCTCGGCCAAGGCCAAGACTTCAGCTGCCGCGTCCAGCGCGCCGCCGCCGACCATGATCATTGGATTTTTCGCTGCCGCAATCATCTTTGCAGCTTCAGAAATGGCGTCAGGGTCAATCGCAGGTTTGCTGGCCACGGCTGGTGTGATGTCAGCCTCAACACCCTTTTGTCCGAACACGTCCCATGGCACTTCCACAGCGACAGGGCGCTGGCGGCCTGAGATCATTTCTTCAAAAGCCGTCGTCATTTTTGCGCCGGCTTCAGACGGGTGATCGATACGGTCTGCGTATTTGGTGAGGCCTTTCAACGTTGCCAATTGGTCTGGCAATTCGTGCAGCTGACCACGGCCTTGGCCGATCAAATGCGACATGATGTTACCGGTCAGGCACATCATTGGTGCATTGCCGCCGTAGCCTGTACAAATTGCAGCGCCCGCGTTCAAAACACCGGGGCCAGGGACCACAGTGAACACGCCTGGTTTGCCGCTGGATTTGGCATAGCCGTAAGCCATATAGCCCGAGCCTTGTTCGTGACGCGTGTGAATGAAGCGTACGTCATTGCCACGACGCGCGAGCGCATCAGACAATTCATATGAGTGTGCACCTGGGATGCCAAAAACAGTGTCTACGCCGTTTTCTACGAGGGCATCGACCATGATGTCTGCTGTGGATTTTTTCACGTTTTTAGTCCTTTTCGGTCGGCTGTTCTGGAGTGTCTATTTGACGACACTGAGTTTGGGCTGCACTTGTATTTGGGCTTGTTCTTGAGCCGCATCATACGCTTCGTGCAGGTGAAGAATGTGTTCTGTAAGTATCGTTTGCGCGCGTGGCACGTCTTTGCATGTACAGGCCTCAAGCAGGGCGGCATGTTCACCCATGGATCTATCCAGATGCGCAGTCATCGTGGTGAACAAATGGGTGCGCAGCGCCAGAAGCGGGCCAATCGTGCGGGTATAGATTTTCGCGATTGAGGCGTTGTCGCTGGCGTCAATGATCGCGCGATGAAAGTGAAGGTCGCCTGCAGAATAGTCGGTTGCAGCATCGCGGTCGATCGCGCGCTGCATCATATCAGAGCCATGCTGCAACCCTTTGATCAATGCGTCGTGGTTGCGCGCAATAGCCATCTCAACACAAGCCGATTCTAAAATCGCGCGATGTTCGCACAGATCTTTGACGGCCTTAGCGTCGGGCATAAAAATGAATGATCCCCGCTTGGGAAGAACGCGGATGAGACCTTCGATTTGCAAAAGTGCCAAGGCTTCGCGCACGGGGGAACGGCTGATCCCAAGGGTGTCTGCGAGGCTTTGTTCTGACACTTTTGAACCCAATTCAAATTCCCCATCGATGATCGCGTCGCGGATTCTGTCCGCAGTCAATTCCATCAACGACTTAGGTGGGGAAATGGGTTTCAAAGCTTGGTGTCCTCTTTTGCAATCGACTCTTGTGATCAAGGAGTCGCCGCATATTGTTAACATGTTATTTGTTTCTTGACAACAAATACTGACATGTAACATGGTAGATTAAACTCTAGGCGTGCGGTTCGTGCGCCTTGTCGATGTATGGAGAGACCCGTGAGCGCACCGAACCAACCTAAACCTTTGCAGGCAGACACCTTTATCGCAGCCTGCAGTGGCCTTCTTGAGGCCGGCCAAGTCTTGACGGAAACAGATGACCTGAGTCGCTATGGTCGCGATTGGACCGGTCAGTACTCTGGCATGCCGATTGCAGTGGCGCGTCCAAACACGGTTGAGCAGGTCTCTGAGCTGGTGAAATTGAGTATCGCACATGGCGTGGCAATCGTGCCAGTGGGCGGGCGCACAGGTCTGTGTGGCGGTGGTGTTCCTATCGAAGGGCAGCCCACATTGATGATTTCGCTTGAGCGGATGAATGCGATACGTGGCATTGATACGGCCGCGCGAATGATTACCGTCGAAGCAGGTGCTGTGCTTGAAAACGTGCACAACGCGGCGCTGAAACACGGTCTGATTTTCCCATTGATGTTTGGCGCCAAGGGCAGCTGCATGATCGGTGGCAATCTATCCACCAATGCTGGTGGGTCAAATGTTGTGCGGTATGGCAATACGCGTGAATTGTGCATCGGTATTGAGGCGGTCATGCCCGACGGTACCATCGTCACGGGCCTGCATGGATTGCGCAAGGACAACACGGGCTACGACATCAAAAACCTGCTGATCGGCGCCGAAGGTACGCTGGGCATTATCACCGCTGCAGTGTTCAAACTGTCACCGGAGCCAGTTGTGCGCGCCACGGCGTTTTTATCTGTGTCCACGTTGTCCGCCACAGTGGATGTTTTGAATAAACTGCAAGACGCCACGGGCGGTGCTGTGGAAGCCTTTGAATACATGCCGCGCGTCATGGTCGATGCGATTTGCAATGGTTTGCCTGACATTCGCCAGCCCCTCGATGAGCCAGCCGAGACGGGCCTGTTGATCGAAGTGGCCTCTAGCCGTGCGGATGATGCAGAGATGCTTGATGACGGGACAGTTGCCTTGCAAAACCGTGTTTTGGAAGTTCTGGGCGAGTTGATGGAAGAAGAGATCGTGGTCGACGCCATGATCGCGCAATCCGAACAGCAGCGTGCTGATCTGTGGGTCATGCGGGAATCTGTGCTCGAAGCTATTATGGAGCACGGTGAATTCTACGCGTTGGACATCTCTTTGCCTTTGGCGAAAGTCGCAGAATTTGTTGAAACCATGGATGTATTCTGTGCGCCTCTGGGTGTGCAGCCTTTGACCGTCGCGCATTTGGGTGATGGCAATTTACACTATTGTTTGACGGCTGCAGATGGGCACGAATTTGCGGATTTGCCGCTAGAGGCTGTAACACAGCAGGCGTCCACTATGTTGAGCGAGCTTGGTGGGTCATTCAGTGCCGAGCACGGCATTGGTCAAAGCAAGCTAGACTTGATGAAGCAACTTAAAGACCCCGGCCAATTGGCTGTGATGCGGGTTCTCAAGCGTGCGCTTGATCCAAATAACTTGATGAATCCAGGCAAAATGGTGCCGGATTTGTAAATCGTTTCCGCTTTCGGGTGATATTTTTGGGAGGAAATATAGTGACCACGACTTTGAAATTTACATGGACAAAGCGCCTTGCAGGTGCGGCGGTTGTTGCGGCAGGCTTGGCGTCTCCGGCGGCGGCCTTTGTTGACGGGTGTCCGTCAGAGCCGATTATGGCTGGCTTCGCTGAATTCGGCAAAACTGGCAAGATGCCACCAGAGCTCGGCAAATGGCTTGGTAACGTTGAGGCGCAGCGCATCGAGCCCGTTCAAGCCATTCGACAATGTTGATTACGTTGGTATCTGTTGGGTGTCGGCTTGGCTTGTGCACACCGATGAGGGGACAGTTTTGATCGACACGCTGTATGGCCCGTTCATGGACAAGCTGGTTGCGGACATTGAAAGCACCGGAACTGCGCTTGAGGACATCAAATACGTGCTCATGACGCACGGCCACTTTGATCATGTTGGCGGCGCTGCCTTTCTGAAAGACAAGCTGCCGAATGCAAAGTTTGTGATGTCGGAAGGCGGCTGGACCGAGTTTTTGGAAGCTGCTGAAGCGTCAAAGGGCACGCGTCGTGAATTGCGTGGTATCGAAAAAGACGTTGTCATGAAGGACGGCGAGACGCTCGAATTTGGTGGCAACAGCTTTACCATGATCGAAACGCCGTGCCACACATGGGGCACGTCGTCTTATATGTACAACGTGCAAGATGGTGAGAACACGCACCGCGCCATTACAATCGGTGGTCTCGGCTTGAACGCAATCGAGGGGCCAACGCAGGTTGAAGCCTATATCGAAAGTGTTGATCGGGTGGCTGCTTTGATCGCAGAGGCTGGCGAAAATGTCGAAGTGCATCTGACGACGCACGGGTTTTCGAACAACTTGGAAGAAACGCGCGCGTTGCTTGAGGCACGTGGCGCGGGTGAGCCAAATCCGTTCATCGCGCCAGATGCGATCTTGAAGCAAGTCGCAGGATTGCGCGCAGGCGCCGTTGCGCGTCTTGCGATTGAAAACGAGAAGTAAAATCAAAATGCGCGTCGGCGGGTGTCGCCGTCGCGCTTTTTGGAGCGCCTAAAGTTTGTTGAGGTCTTCAAGCATATCAAGAAGCGTTTTGAGGCGGTCTGCGCCAAAACGCGCTTCGATATCTGCGGAAATCTGAGCGCTTTCTTCGGAATGTTTTCGGATCAAGGCTTCGCCCGCTTCGGCCAATTCAACGATGGTTTTGCGGCGATCTGAGCTGTCTCTTTCGCGGGAAATTAAGCCTTCTTTTTCCATGGCGGACAGGATGCGTGTCAGGCTCGGGAGGAGCAAACAAGCCTGTTCGGCAATCTTGGTTTGCTCCACGGGGCCGCCTTCGGACAGGACGCGTAAAACGCGCCACTTTTGTTCGGAGATGCCCGCTTCGGCCAGTAACTCGCGAAAGGAGCCCATGACGGACTCGCGCGCACGGAGCAGGGCGATGGGGAGAGAGCGTGAAGTGCTTAGGCGGTGTGCGTCATCATTGGTCATACTTAACAAATCAATGGAATTGGCGCGAAGTGCAAGGAAAACCTGTTGACAGAATCACAATAATACTTAACATGACAACTAATAAGGGAGGGCCTCGTGCCGCATTTTCACATCGACTACTCGCCGAATCTTGAAGATCGGCTCGATATCGCTGCGCTTTGTGCAGTGGTGGCGCAAGCAGCCAAAGAGACCGGCGTGTTTCCTGTCGCGGGCATTCGTGTGCGCGCAACGGCGTGTACGCATGTGTATATGGCTGACGGCAATCCCGACCACGCGTTTTTAGATTTGTCGGTGCGCTTGCGCGCTGGGCGTGCGCCAGAGGCGAAAGCCGCGGCCACCGCGCATGTTTTTAAAGCGCTAGAAACCTTCTGCGATCCCGTGATGACCAGCTCACCTTTTATGCTGTCCATGGAAATGCGCGACATTGACCCAGAGCTGAGCCCTAAGGCCAGCTCCATAAGAAAATATCTTCCGGAGGAGATGAGATGAGCGATCTTGCTACAAATCTGAGCAAACTTGACGGCTTCTTGGCCCGTTTCAAGGAAACTGGCATTCAAAACCGGATCAACGGCCAAGATGTTGGTGGGTCGGCTGGTGTGTTCCAGTCCATTTCTCCTGTCGACAAAACGGTTATCTGCGACGTTGCGCGCAGCACTGAATCTGATGTGGATACAGCCGCGGAAGCCGCCAAAGCGGCCTTTGCCGAATGGCGCGATATGCCTGCATTGCAGCGCAAAAAAATCCTGATCAAAGTTGCCGAAGGCATTGAAGCACGCGCCGAAGAAATCGCTTTGTGCGAATGCTGGGACACGGGTCAGACATTGCGCTTTATGTCCAAAGCGGCGTTGCGCGGCGCGGAAAACTTCCGCTACTTCGCAGATCAAATCGTTGAAGGTCGCGACGGGAAACACATGAAATCCCCGACCTTGATGAACGTCACAACCCGCACACCGATTGGTCCGGTTGGGGTGATCACGCCGTGGAACACGCCGTTTATGTTGTCTACTTGGAAGATCGCGCCAGCTTTGGCAGCGGGTTGTACTGTGGTGCACAAGCCTGCCGAAGATTCCCCGCTGACCGCGCGTCTTTTGGTCGAAATCGCCGAAGAAGCTGGCCTGCCACCTGGTGTGTTGAACACCGTGAACGGCTACGGTCATGACGCTGGCAAACGCTTGACGGAACACCCAGCGATCAAAGCCATCGCATTTGTGGGCGAAAGCCGCACAGGCAGCATCATCACCAAGCAAGGCGCTGATACACTCAAGCGTATGCACCTTGAACTGGGTGGCAAAAACCCAGTGATCGTCTTTGACGATGCCGATCTTGAGCGCGCTTTGGATGCGGTTTTGTTCATGATCTACTCGATCAATGGCGAGCGTTGCACATCGTCTAGCCGTTTGTTGGTGCAAGACACCATTCGCGAAGAATTCGAAGCCCGCCTTGTTGAGCGTGTGAACAACATCAAAGTGGGTCACCCGCTTGATCCGAAAACTGAAATCGGCCCGATCGTGACCGAAGAGCATTACAACAAAGTGACCTCTTACTTTGACATCGCAGTTGAAGACGGTGCCACCGTTGCGGCAGGCGGCGTGAAAGTGGGCGATGAAGGCTTCTTCGTGCGTCCAACTTTGTTCACCAATGCAAACAACAAAATGCGTATTGCTCAAGAAGAAATCTTTGGGCCTGTGCTGACCTCTATTCCTTTCTCAACCGAGGAAGAGGCTTTGGAAATGGCCAATGACACTGACTACGGCTTGACCGGTTACTTGTGGACCAACGACCTGACCCGCGCCATGCGCTTCACCGACGCTTTGGAAGCGGGGATGATCTGGGTGAACTCTGAAAACGTGCGTCACTTGCCTGCGCCATTTGGCGGCGTGAAAGCCTCTGGCATTGGACGCGACGGCGGCGACTGGAGCTTTGAGTTCTACATGGAGCAAAAGATGATCGCGTTTGCCACAGGCCAACACAAAATGATGCGTCTTGGCATTCAGTAATCAGATTTAAGGGAGGAGACCGATATGGGAGAGATCGTACTCGCAGCCAAGTGCACACACGTGCCGACGATGCTGATGTCAGAACAAGACGGCCCAGTGAAAGGCAAGCGCCAAGCGGCCATTGATGGCCACATGGAAATCGCACGTCGCGCCGCCGAACTTGGTGCCGACACCGTTGTGATTTGTGACACCCATTGGGTGATCAACGCTGGCTTTCACATCAATTCCAACAGCCATTTCAAAGGCTTGTTCACGTCCAATGAGTTTCCGCAGTTTATCCAAGATTTGGAATATGAATACGACGGGAACACCGAATTGGGCGATGCGATTGCGGCGAAAGCGACCGAAATGGGTGCCTATACTTTGTCGCATAAAATCGACAGCCTTGAGTTGGAATACGGCTCGCTTGTGCCGATGCGCTTTATGAGCCGTGCGCATAAGATGAAAGTCGTTTCTGTCGCGGCATGGTGTACTGTGCATGATCACGACGAGAGCCGTATCGTGGGCGAGGCCATTCGCGCCGCTATTGAAGAAAGCGACAGCAAGGTTTTGCTCGTGGCCTCTGGGTCTTTGAGCCACAAAATTTGGCCCAACAAAGACTATGCCGCAAACAACGGCACTTTCACCATCAGCTCTGAGTTCAATCGTCAGATGGATTTGCATGTCCTTGAGATGTGGAAGAACGGCGATCACGCCACCTTCCTCAAAATGCTCGCTGAATATGCGGAATTCTGCTGTGGCGAAGGCTCCATGCACGATACCGCGATGCTTTATGGCGCTTTGGGCTGGGACAGCTACGACGCCAAATGCGAAGTGATCACAGAATATTTCCCCAGCTCCGGCACGGGACAAACCAACGTTATTTTCCCTGTCCAATAGGGGTTGAAAGGAACGCACATGCCTATTCCAGAACACAATCTGAACCCGCCCTTTAACATCGTCCGCCTGAGCCACACCGAATTGCGTGTGACGGATCTTGCATGGTCGCGCGGCTACTATGTCGACACACTCGGCTTGCAAGTGACCTATGAAGACAAAGAAGTCATCTACCTGCGCGCGATGGAAGAACGTGGCCACCACTGTTTGATCCTGCGCCACGCGCCTGTGGGCGAAGTGGGTGTTTTGGGCTTCAAAGTCTGGTCCGAAGAAGATCTCGACAAGGCCGAGCACTGGTTCAAAGCCCGCGATTTGCCAACCGAATGGGTGGAACGCCCTTACATGGGCCGCGTTTTGAAAACACGCGACCCTTGGGGTGTACCGCTCGAGTTCTATGCCAAAATGGACCGTCTTGAGCCAATCCACCAAAAATACAAACTGTACAATGGTGTGAAGCCACTGCGCATTGATCACTTCAACCTGTTCTCACCGAACGTGGACAACTCGATCAAATTCTACGGCGAGCTGGGCTTCCGCGTCACCGAGTACACAGAAGACGCAGAAACAGGTCGCGCTTGGGCCGCATGGATGCACCGCAAAGGCGGCGTGCACGACATGGCCTTCACAAACGGCACTGGCCCACGTTTGCACCACGTTGCTTTTTGGGTGCCAACACCGTTGAACATCATCGACTTGCTCGACCTGATGTCCACCACAGGTTATGTTGACAATATCGAACGTGGCCCTGGCCGCCACGGTATTTCCAACGCGTTCTTCTTGTACATTCGCGACAAAGATGGTCACCGTACTGAAATCTACTGTTCCGATTACCAAACGATTGATCCCGATCACGAAGCGATCAAATGGGACCTCAAAGATCCTCAGCGTCAAACCCTTTGGGGGGCGGCAGCGCCACGCAGCTGGTTTGAACTGGGCTCAACTTTCGAAGGTGCCCCTGTGACTGAAAGTGATCTCAAATCACAGCCGATCATCGCGCCATAAGTCTATAAAAACAAATCGGTGCACCACGTGTGCGCCGATTTTTACCCACAAATATCAAGGTCCTGTCATGCTCAAAGATCCAAGCCTGTTTAAAGAAGCCGCACTTGTTGGCGCCGAATGGATTCCTGCTGGCGAAAACGCCATCGAGGTGCGCAACCCATCAACGGGGGCTTTGATTGGTCATGTGCCAAATCTTGGTGCCGCTGAAACTGAGGCTGCAATCGCGGCTGCGGATGTCGCTCAAAAAGAATGGGCTGCACGCACAGCCAAAGAACGCGCTGGCATTTTGCGCAAATGGTTCGATCTGATGGTCGAGAACGCTGATGACTTGGCGTATATTTTGACGCAAGAGCAGGGCAAACCTTTGGCCGAAGCGCGCGGCGAAATCATGTATGGCGCCTCCTTTATCGAATGGTTTGCCGAAGAGGCGCGTCGTATTTACGGCGATGTGATCCCCGGCCATGCGCCTGACAAACGCATTGTTGTGGTCAAGCAACCCATCGGTGTCGTTGCGGCTGTCACCCCATGGAATTTCCCGAACGCGATGATCACTCGCAAAGCTGGCCCTGCTTTGGCGGCGGGCTGTGCGATGGTGCTGAAACCTGCATCACAAACGCCGTTTTCCGCGATTGCTTTGGCGGTTTTGGCTGAACGCGCTGGTCTTCCTGCTGGGCTTTATTCTGTCATCACGGGTTCTGCGCGCGCCATCGGCGGTGTGATGACCGCGAGTGACACCGTGCGCAAACTGACCTTTACGGGGTCCACCCCTGTGGGCATCGAATTGATGCGCCAATCTGCGCCGACAATCAAAAAACTGGCGCTTGAGCTGGGCGGCAATGCGCCGTTTATCGTCTTTGATGACGCCGATGTGGATGCTGCTGTTGAGGGCGCGATTATCGCCAAGTTCCGCAACAACGGCCAAACTTGTGTTTGCGCCAACCGCATCTATGTGCAGTCTGGTATTCACGATCTTTTCGCCGAAAAACTGGCCGCAAAACTGGCCACTTTGAAGGTCGGAGATGGCATGGATGCGGACACTGTGTTTGGGCCTTTGATCGATGCGAAAGCTGTTGAAAAAGTGCAAGAACATGTGGACGATGCCACTGCAAAAGGCGCAACGGTTGTGATGGGCGGCAAGCCCCACGCGCTGGGCGGGACGTTTTATGAACCGACAGTGATCACCGGCGTGACCCAAGATATGGTTGTCGCTGTAGATGAAACCTTTGGGCCTTTAGCGCCGATTTTCAAGTTTGAGACCGATGCAGAAGTCGTGGCCATGGCCAATGACACGGAATTCGGTTTGGCGTCATACTTCTACACCCGCGATTTGGCGCGTTCTTGGATGGTCGGCGAGCAGTTGGAATACGGCATGGTTGGCATCAACACAGGCCTGATTTCCACAGCTGAAGCGCCATTTGGTGGCGTGAAATCGTCAGGCTTGGGCCGTGAAGGTTCCAAATACGGCATCGAAGAGTTCGTAGAAATCAAATACCTCTGCTTTGGCGGCATTTCCTAAAGGTTTGATATGACACCTAAAGATTTCGAAACTTGGTCCGCGCAAGCGGCGGCATGGGGCGCAAAGTATCGTGATACTTTGCGTGACAAACCCGTGCGCGCGCAGACCTCTGCGGGTGATATCTATCACGCTGTTCCGCCCAAGCCCCCTGAAACGGGTGTGGAGATGGAGCAGATTTTCGCAGATTTCGAACGCATTATTGAACCGGGCATGACCCATTGGCAGCACCCGCGTTTCTTTGCCTATTTCCCTGCGAATGCCGCCCCTGTGTCGGTTGTGGCAGAATATCTTGTAACGGCGATGGCCGCGCAATGCATGTTGTGGCAGACCTCGCCTGCGGCGACTGAGCTTGAAACACGGATGATGGAATGGCTGCGCGATGCCGTTGGTTTGCCATCTGAGTTTTCGGGCGTGATCCAAGATTCAGCGTCTTCGGCCACTTTGGCTGCAGTTTTGGTGATGCGTGAACGCGCAACCGATTGGGCAGGCAATCAAAAGGGTCTCAAGGCCAATCCGCAATTGCGGATCTATTGTTCTGATCAAGTGCATACTTCGATTGACCGCGCCATTTGGGTCTCGGGCATCGGCCAAGACAATCTGGTGAAAATTCCGGCTGATCCTGTGACAGGTGCTTTGCCGCCCGAGGCCTTGGATGAGGCCATTCAAGCAGACTTGGCTGCAGGGTTTCTGCCTGCGGGCTATATTGGCTCTGTTGGCGGGACCAGCATTGGCGGGACCGATGATCTGAGCGCCACGATCAAGGTCGCTCATGCCCACGGGCTTTTCGTTCACATTGATGCAGCTTGGGCTGGTTCTGCGATGATCTGCCCTGAGTTCCGCACGCTATGGGCGGGTGTCGAGATGGCGGATTCCATCGTCTTCAACCCGCACAAATGGCTGGGCGCGTCTTTTGATTGCTCAGCGCATTTGGTGCGTGATCCGAAAGTTTTGGTGAAAACATTGGCCATCCAGCCAGAGTTTTTGAAAACCCATGGCCAAGACGGCGTGATTGATTATTCGGAATGGTCGGTGCCTTTGGGGCGGCGTTTTCGTGCCCTGAAACTGTGGTTTTTGCTGCGCTTTCACGGGCTGGAAGGCCTGCGCACGATGATCCGCAATCACGTGGCTTGGTCGCAATCGCTGTGCGAACGCCTGCGCGCCCATCCTGATTTTGAAATTGTAACCGAACCTGTGTTGTCGCTGTTCAGCTTTCGCCAAAAGGGCGCAAGCGACGCCGACACCATTGCCTTAGTTGAAGCCATCAACGCCGATGGCCGTATTTACCTCACGCAGACCCGCACAGGCGGGCACATCGCGATCCGCTTTCAAGCGGGCGCTTTTGACATGACCGAAGCAGACATCGAAACAGCCTATGACGTGCTGATCGAGATGTCCGCAAACGCTTAGGAGCATCCCATGACCAAATCTCTTCCCCCACGCATTGCTGCGTTTAACGCCAATGGCCAAGACCGCTACGGTGTTGTGACGGACGCAGGCATCATCGACCTCACACTTGATTTCGGCAGCCGCTTTGCTGGCTTGCAAGAAATCATCGAAGCCGGCGCTTTGGACGAAGTGATGGCCGCAGCCGAAGGGCGCAGCCCAAGCTTTCGCGAAGAGGATGTCACATACCTTATCCCGATCAAGCGCCCTGAAAAACTGATCTGTATCGGCGTGAACTTCCCCGATCGCAACGCAGAATACAAAGACGGGCAGGCGGCACCAAGCAAGCCATCAATGTTCATCCGTTTCCCGCGCTCTTTCGTGGGCCACAACGAAAACATCGTGCGCCCACCAGAATCAGAGCAATTGGATTACGAGGGCGAAGTGACCATCGTGATCGGCAAAGGCGGGCGTCGCATCGCACGCGAAGATGCTTACGATCACATCGCGGCGCTGACTTTGTGTAACGAAGGCACTATTCGCGATTGGGTCCGCCACGCGAAATTCAACGTGACCCAAGGCAAGAACTGGGACAACACAGGCTCCATCGGCCCGTGGTTGGTGCCAATGAAAGACGCGTCACAGTTGGATGACATCAAGTTGGAAACACGCGTGAACGGCGAAGTGCGTCAACAAGATCGCACAGGCCGCATGATGTATGATTTCCGCTACATCGTGAACTACGTGTCCACCTTCTGTACGCTTGTACCGGGTGACGTGATCGTTTGTGGCACGCCGACTGGCGCAGGTGCACGCTTCGATCCGCCAATCTGGTTGAAACCAGGCGATGTGATCGAAGTGGAAGCCGAAGGCATCGGCATCTTGCGCAATGGTGTTGAGGACGAATAATGCTGTCGCAATTGGATATTGATGTCGCAGCCGAAAGCTTGCTGCGCGCGGAAGAAACGCAAGAGCAGATTGACCTTTTGTCGATCAAGCACCCTGACATGACGCTGGATGACGCTTACGCCATCCAGTCGTCACAGATGGAGCGCAAGTTGTCACTGGGTCGCAAAATTATCGGCTGGAAAATTGGTCTGACATCGAAAGTCATGCAAGACGCTTTGGGCATTTCGACGCCTGACAGCGGTGTGATTTATGATGACATGCTGTTTGAAAGCGGCTCTGCGGTGCCTGCAAAACGCTTTATCCAGCCACGTATCGAGGCCGAGATCGCCTTTGTCATGAAAGCGCCATTGTCAGGCAAAGTGACCCGTGAGGATGTGATCGCGGCCACCGATTATGTAACGTCGTCGATTGAAATTCTCGACACGCGGATCAAGCGCGTTGATGCGGCCACAGGCCAGACGCGTAAAATCTTTGACACAGTGTCCGATAATGCCGCCAATGGGGGCATTGTTTTGGGGCCCGAACGTCACGCGCCCGAGGATTTCGATCTGCGTTGGGTTGGGGCGATTGTGTCCAAAAACGACGAGGTCGTGGCCACGGGCTTGGGCGCTGCTGTGCTCAACGATCCAGTGATGGGCATTGTTTGGCTGTCAGAGCGCATGGGCCAATATGGTCAGCGCATCGAGGCTGGACAAGTTGTGCTTGCGGGGTCTTTTGTGGCACCTATCGAGTGCCCCTCAGGAACCAAAATTGATGCAGACTATGGCCCCTTTGGCCGTGTTTCCATTGCGTTTGAATAGGATAGACCATGCCAGCACCTCATAATGTCTTTAAAGAGCGGTTGAAAAAAGGCGACACCCAGATTGGCCTTTGGTCCGGTCTCGGCACTGCGTCTGTCGCTGAACTTGCCGCAGGCACAGGGTTTGATTGGATCGTCATTGATGGCGAGCATGGCCCGAACCGGTTGCTCAACATTCTGGAGCAACTGCGGGCCATCGGGGGCGACACAGCACCCGTGGTGCGGGTGCGCGATGACAATCGTGCCGAGATCAAACAGATGTTGGATGCCGGTGCGCAGACGATTTTGGTGCCAATGATCGACAGTGGTGAACAAGCTGCCGAAGTGGTCAAATCCATGCTCTACCCGCCGCTTGGTGTGCGTGGCGTTGGCGCTGCTTTGGCGCGGGCTTCTGGCTACAACGGCATTTCAGATTACTTGCAAACCGCCAACGATGAAGTCTGCCTTTTGCTGCAAGTTGAAAGCATGGCAGGTGTGAATGCATTGGATGATATTCTGGCGTTGGATCATGTTGATGGTGTCTTTGTCGGTCCTGCTGATTTGGCCGCTGATATGGGATTTGTCGGCAAGCCTGGCGCGCCCGAAGTGCAAGCCGTGGTGAATGAAACGCTCACACGCATTCGCGCCTCAGGCAAAGCCGCTGGTATTTTGACCTCTGATCAGACGCTGGCCAAAGGCTATGCTGACATGGGCGTTGAATTCTTGGCCGTGGGCTCAGATGTCGGCGTTTTGCGTGGCGGCTTGCTGGCGCTTAGAGCTGCCTTCTAGGTTAAAATCTCGCGCCACCGCGTGACATCTAAAATGACGAACGCCCCGCTTGCTGTCCGCCTTTTCTCGAAAATGCAGGCGCTGGCGGGGCTGTTCGCTTTTGGGCAGGCTATATAGAAGCTGTTAATAGTCATGTCTTACGCTGCTTGAAGGTTTCGGATTCTCAAGGGCGATTCTTCATGCATTTTCTCTTTCATCGGCTGGCACTTTTACCCGTGTTTCTTGTCGCGCTCGCCGTGACGCATTGGGAACGTCAAAGCGCAGATAGATTGGCTGCGGTCACCACTTTGGCACCTGCGTCAATCGCAACAGCAAACGCTGCCGCGCGGCCGATGTTGGGAAATGCCCCGTCACCATTGGGCGGGCAGAGCGACCGAACTTTTGACCTGTTCGGGGCACGTGCGTTTGCTGCGCCTCTAAACCTAAATACTGTGCCTGGCTGGCCTGCCGCTCAACCGTCTGTCTTTGTCGATGTAACAAAAAGCAACTCACCCTCTGAAGTGACGCCAATGATTCCCGCGTCTCAAAGCGATATGCCTTGGCTGAGTTCGCTTGTTCCGACCTCAGCGGTGCCGAATGTGATGCCAGACATTGGCTTGGCTTTTCAGTTTTAGATACGCCAGTTTGTTCTGAAAACGTTTGGAAATAGACGGGTGTCTGCTTGTGGCAGGTCTATCATTGCACGACAAATCCGCAATATACGCTGGTTCAAATGATGATCACGCATGAAGCGTTAGAAAAACCCATATTTTATGAGGGGCGTCGGTTGACTCCCTCTTTCAGCCCTATATAAGCCGCTCATCCCGTATGCAGCAATGTGTGCGGGCTATTACTTTGGTGTTGGTGGCCCTCGCAAGAGGTTGCCTGTCGGCTGAAAGCGATAACTGTGCTCAATGCACATAGTTCGTGGAACGCAAAGGACAGCACCTTTCACAAACTTGAAAGGATCCAGATCGTGACCAAACGCACATCTGCCAAATACAAAATTGACCGCCGCATGGGCGAAAACATCTGGGGCCGCGCTAAATCCCCAGTGAACCGTCGTGAATATGGCCCAGGCCAGCACGGTCAGCGCCGCAAAGGCAAATTGTCTGACTTCGGTCTTCAGTTGCGCGCAAAGCAAAAACTGAAAGGTCACTACGGCGATCTGACAGAGAAACAATTCCGCCGCATCTACGCTGACGCTGTGCGTATCAAAGGCGATACAGGTGAAAACCTCATCGGCTTGCTCGAATCCCGCTTGGACGCTGTTGTGTACCGCGCGAAGTTCGTTGCAACAATCTTTGCTGCCCGTCAGTTCGTAAACCACGGCCACGTCACAGTGAACGGCAAACGCGTAAACATCCCTTCTTACCGCGTAAAAGAAGGTGACGTTGTAGAAGTGCGTGATCGTTCCAAGCAAATCGCAGTTGTTCTTGAAGCAACTCAATTGGCTGAGCGTGATGTTCCTGACTACATCGAAGCTGATCACTCCAAATTGAAAGCGACATTTGTGCGCACGCCTGGTCTTTCAGACGTCCCATACGCTGTTCAAATGGAACCAAACCTCGTGATCGAATTC
The DNA here is from genome assembly GCF_039769035.1 of Pacificibacter sp. Lineage (NCBI taxonomy): Bacteria > Pseudomonadati > Pseudomonadota > Alphaproteobacteria > Rhodobacterales > Roseobacteraceae > Pacificibacter > Pacificibacter sp. The sequence goes on along the minus strand of NZ_JBDMZG010000035.1, from coordinate 8,575 downwards.
TACGCTCAGAACTAATCTGAGCCACTCGATAAGACTTTTGAAAGGCCGTCCTTTGGGGCGGCCTTTTTCTATGGTCGGGTATTCAATAGTTTTTCCACAGCGCGTGGGCAAAACAGACGCGTTGGCGCAACATATTTGTGCAGTTTGGTGAAGCGACTTTCCTTGCTGCGCGCGCACGCGTATGAGTAACCCAACCTTACCGTGAGTTGAGCTATGACCCGTGTGATTGAACCCCAACCCAAAATTCTTGACATCGTCTTGTATCAAGGTGGTGCCAGCAAGATTGCTGGTTTGGAAAATGCTGTAAAACTGTCCTCGAACGAAAATCCGCTTGGGACACCTGATGACGCTAAAGCCGCCTTTACCAAGGCTGCGCATCAGTTGCACCGCTACCCAAACACCGACCACGGTCGTTTGCGCCAAGCGATTGGCGAAGTGCATGGCCTTGATCCGCAAAAAATTATTGTTGGGGTGGGCTCTGACGAGATCATCACCTTCTTGTGCCAAGCCTATGCGGGCGTCGGTGACGAAGTCATCCACACGGAACACGGGTTTTCCATGTACCGTATTTCCACGCTTGCGGCGGGCGCAACGCCTGTGTGCGTGCCCGAGCGCGAGCGCGTCGTGGATGTGGACGCGATCCTTGCGGCCTGTACGGACAAGACCAAATTGGTGTTTATCGCCAATCCGGCCAACCCCACAGGGACAATGATTGGTCAACGCGAAGTGTCGCGTTTGGCAGACGGCTTGCCGCCGCAAACGATCTTGGTGCTCGATGGGGCCTATGCAGAATATGTCGACGCATTTGACGGCGGCGCGGCTTTGGTTGAAGCGCGCGACAACGTCGTGATGACGCGTACCTTTTCCAAGATTTACGGTCTGGGCGGCGCGCGCGTCGGCTGGGGATTTGGCCCGCAGGAAATCATCGACACGCTTAATCGTGTGCGCGGACCTTTCAACATGTCCGAGCCACAATTGGCCGCAGCCGAAGCAGCTGTGAAAGATCGTGACTGGGTTGAAAAATGTCGCGACGAGAACACGCGCTTGCGGGCTTGGTTGGCTGAGGCTTTGATGGAGCATGGCGTGCCGTCTGACACGTCTTGTGCCAATTTCATTTTGGCGCGGTTCATTGACAATGCCGAAGCCGTGGCATGTGACGAATTCCTAAAATCAAACGGAATTCTGGTGCGTCAAGTGGCGGGCTATGGTTTGCCCAATTGCCTCAGGATCACTGTTGGAGATGAGGCCTCGTGTCGCCGTGTGGCGCATACGATTGGCCAGTTTATGGAGCAAAGCAGATGAGCGTGATGTATGAGCGCGTGGCCCTCATTGGGTTGGGTCTCATCGCGGGGTCGATGTCCTTGGCCATGCGTCGCGCTGGTGTTGCAGGTGAAATCACGGGCTATGCACGGTCTGCCCAAACGCGCGATACAGCGCGCGAACTTGGTCTTGTAGACCGCGTTTGTGAAAGTGCCTCTGACGCCGTCAAAGATGCGGATCTTGTGGTTTTGGCTGTCCCCGTAGGTGCTATGGGCACTGTCATGCAAGAGATTGCACCAGCCTTAAAACAGGGCGCGGTCGTCACTGACGTAGGCTCTGTGAAGAAAGATATCTTTGCGTCTGTTCTGCCGCACTTGCCTGAAAATGTTGAATTTATCGGCACGCACCCTATGGCAGGGACGGAGCATTCTGGTCCGACAGCGGGCTTTGCTGAGCTGTTCGATAAGCGGTGGTGCTTGATTGTACCGACCGAGACTTCGACGGATGTTGAGATTGAACGTCTTGAGGCGTTTTGGCATGCGCTTGGCGCAGATACAAAGCGTATGGATGCGGATCACCACGATCTTGTCTGCGCAGTGGTTTCACATACGCCGCACTTGATCGCCTATACAATGGTGGGTGTTGCCGACGATTTGAGCCGCGTGACGGACCAAGAGGTGATTGAATTCTCTGCTGCTGGTTTCCGCGATTTTACCCGTATTGCTGCGTCCGATCCGACCATGTGGCGCGACGTCTTTTTGTCGAACAAGGAAGCGACGCTGGAAATTTTGGGGCGTTTCACGGAAGAATTGTTCGCGTTGCAACGTGCGATCCGACAAGGCGACGGTGATCATCTGCATGAATACTTTACCCGCACCCGCGCTATTCGTCGTGGCATTATCGAAGCTGGCCAAGATACGGATGCCCCGAACTTTGGGCGCAACAGCGACGCGTCATAAGGCGGCATCGGTCGGTCGCGCTTGCGGTTTGTGTAACGCTTAAAAACGGTGATTACATCAGCGGTCTCGAAGGCTGGAAGACATGGCGGCACTAGAAAATCTTGCGCAAAATGCTCAAGGCCGCCTGCGGGCCGTTTGGCACTGTCTTGGGGGCAGAAACCGACACGTTTCACAAAGATCACTTTCATTTTGACACCGCACGTTGCGGATCAAAAAGCCACTGTCGCCAAGTGCCTAGCGGATTGTGATGCGCGGTGCTGGGCCAAGGGGTAGAAACCCCATCGAAATCGTCCCACGCGCCAAGGTCAATTCGGCGTCGATTGTCGTGCTGTTGCCCTTGAGCTTTGCGAGCATTTCACCGGCGCTCATCGCCAGTGGCGCAAGGTCCTGCGGGATGATCCCTGCGGTGGTTGCGAGTGAAATCATTTCACGCCAATTGGTGGCTTTGACGGCGATTTTGCCGTTGGGATAACCATTTGCATCCACTTTGAAATCGCCTGCCAGACGCAAGTCGAGCGCGCCCCAAGTGGCCGCGACATTGCGCAACACAACATGTGTTGGTTGCGGGCGCGGACCCTCAAGTGCGGTGATGTCCCAGTCTTTGTCGAAGGTCACCGTCGCATCAACTTTCATAGAATCGAAGCTGTCGGACAAAATGCCATCAGGGTTCAGACGTGACATCATCGCGGCCACTGGCGCAAGGTTTTCGATGTTCATCGTGATGTCGTGGGCAAGGCGATTGTCTTCAGAGCGCACAGCGGTGGCGCTTGCCTTGTCGACTGTAAAGCCCCAATCCAAGTTGGATTTGGCGGTCACATTGATGAAGTCAAATGCGGCGCGGTGCATCGTAAGGGCAGGGCCTGCCTCGACAAAAAGAGTGCCGCCGATGTTTTCGTTTGTGATGTCGATGGTCTGAAACGGGGTCGAAATCCGCGTATTTTGGTCCAGTTGCGCATGCAATTGTGTGGGCGCGTAGCTTTTGCTTTTGATTGAAAAGCGCTGTGTTTGTGCCGCCAAACCAGTGTTGGGATCCGCGATGGCAAGGTCCGTCAGGTCGGTTTCAAATGTCAAAGGATAGCCGCGTGTTTTGACAGAGGCGACTTCGGTTTGCCAGCCTTGTGCGGCGCGGGAGTTCAGCCATGTTTCAATGCCGCGTTCGCTGGCGCGCGCTGTGATCAGCCAGTAGCCAGAATACAAAACCACCAGACCGAGACAGAGAAAAATAAGTTTGCGCATACTGAAACCCTTCAAGACCACTTCCAACACTGAACAAAGCCGTGTTTAACCACAGTTGAGGAACTTGGCCAGTGGGCCGAAGACACAAGGACGCAAGGGCACAATCGGCGATGACGGGTTTTGAGAACGGGTTTTGGGTGTTTGGATATGGGTCCTTGTTATGGAACCCAGAGTTTGAATTTATCGATCATGTGCCAGCCACTTTGACAGGCTTTTCACGTTCATTTTGCATGTGGTCTATCCACCATCGTGGCAGTGTTGAAAAACCGGGACTTGTTCTGGCGCTGGACGCTCAACTCGATGCGACGTGTCGCGGTGTTGCGTTTCGCGTTGGGCCTGACACGGCCATGCAATGCCTTGCCGATTTGCGGGAGCGCGAGCTGGTATCATCGGCTTATGTTGAACATCACGTGCCGTTGCGCCTTGACGATGGGCGCGATGTGACGGCTTTGGCCTATGTCATCGACCCTGATCATGTTCAATACACAGGCCCGCTGTCTTTGGATCAACAGGCGGATATCATCGCCGCCGCAAAGGGCGGGCGTGGTCCAAACAGTGCTTATTTGTTCAGCACAGCCCAGCATTTGACCGAGTTGGGCATGGAGGATTATGACCTCACTGAGCTCGCAGCCAAAGTTCGCGCACGTTTGGGCGTAGAGCCTTGAAATCGCATGTTGGCAGAGCGGCATTCGTCGCCTATCGTGAACCCAATTAAAAAACGCTAGGTCAGGACAGGACAAGGTCAATGGACCAACCAAATCAAGGCGCAAGGCAGCATTTTTCACAGCCCATTAGACAGATCACATTGATGGTGATCGTGCTGGGGCTGGTCAGCTTTGGCGTGTATGTTGCATTGCCTCGGGTTTTGCCGGTGTTTCTTGCCAATCCGTATCTCAATGGCTTTATCGCATTTGTCTTTGTGATCGGCGTTGTTGCGTGTTTTTGGCAGGTGTTTCAACTTGTCGGCTCCGTCAATTGGATTGAACGTTTCATCGGCATTCAGCCACGCCAACAGGGCAAGCGTGCCCCTCGGTTGTTGGCGCCGCTTGCGGGGTTGATGCGTGAGCGTGGCGCGCAGTCGCAAATTTCCAGTTCGTCTTCACGGTCGATATTGGATTCTGTCGCGACGCGCATCGATGAGGCGCGCGATATCACGCGATACATTTCTAACCTATTGATCTTTTTGGGTCTTTTGGGGACGTTTTATGGCCTAGCCACCACTGTGCCTGCGCTCGTTGACACGATCAAATCGCTCTCTCCAGAGGAAGGGGAAGGCGCATCGATTGTTTTCACGCGTTTGATGACCGGATTGGAGCAACAGCTAGGGGGCATGGGCACGGCGTTTGCCTCGTCGCTGCTTGGGCTGGCGGGATCACTTGTTGTGGGGCTGCTCGAACTCTTCGCATCCCATGGCCAAAACCGGTTTTTCCGTGAACTTGAAGAGTGGATGTCGTCGATTACGCGGATCGGCGTGGCGTCTGGTGATGGCGATGGTGAGGGTGACGTCACTGCCTCCGCTGCCGTGTTGGATCATATGTCTGCACAGATGGAGGCGCTTCAAGACCTGTTTGTTAGATCTGACGCGTCTCGAGCTTTGGTCGATGAACGGATCGGTCAACTCACACATTCCATTGACCGGATGGTGGTGCAGCTTGAAAAGGATGATGCGGTTGGTGCGGCGCTTGAAAAGCTTGCCCACACGCAAGATCGACTTGTGGAAGCGTTAGAGCAAAACACTGCTGCAAGCGGTGGTGTTGGTGATGATGCCGAAAGCCGGATGCGCCTGCGCTCGATCGACGTACAGCTTTTGCGTATTCTCGAAGAAATTGCGGCAGGGCGTCAAGAAAGCACTGAGGCGCTGCGCGGCGATATATCTGTTTTGACGCAGATTTTGCGCGAAGCCACGGCGCAGGAGCAATAACCCATGGCCGTTTTGCGCCGTTCATCGCAACGCATGTCTGGGTCGATCTGGCCCGGATTTGTGGATGCTATGACTGCGCTTTTGCTGGTTTTGATGTTTGTTCTCACCATCTTTATGGTGGTGCAATCCATGCTGCGCGACACGATTTCAGGTCAAGAAACGGAACTCGACGCTTTGTCGTCTGAAGTGTCTGCTTTGGCGCGTGCTTTGGGGCTCGAACAGCAACGATCCTTTGGTTTGGAAGAGCAACTTGGAACGATCCGCGCAACGTTGAATGAAGCGCGCGATACTGCCGTTGCGCAAACCGCGCTTATTGCTTCGTTGCAGTCACAAAACTCGGAAGCGAATGCGCGCATTGCCTCATTCGAAGCCCAAGTTGCCAGTCTTTTGTCTGAACGCGACGCGGCTTTGGCCACATCAGATCAACGCGCGGCCACCATCGAAGAACTGGAAGCGGCCAATCAAAGGGTCATCAGCGAACAAGAGGCTTTGCAATTGGCGTTGGCCGCGGCACGGGATGAAATCGATGCCGCGGCTGAAAATGCACGACTGGCCGCCGCGCGCCGAGAAGCGCTTGATGCATTGGTGGCGCAGCTTCAAACAGAGGCGGTCGACAAAGACGCGGCACTGGCTGCAGAAATCGCCCGTGTGCGCGACACGCAAGCCTCATTGACCGAGGCCGATGCGGCCCGCCGTGAAATCGAAGCGGCTTTAACGGAAGCTGAGAAAGCGCGATTGTTGAGTGAGGCGTCGCTGAGTGAAGCGGAGAAAGCTCGGATTTTGGATCAAGCGGCCTTGCAAGCATTGCGTGACAAATTGGCGAATTCTCAAGATGAACTGACGGCGCTCACTTTGGCGTTGGAAGAACAGCGCAAAGGCGCCGAGGAAACATTGACGTTGCTTGCCGCCGCAGATGCCGCACGGCGGTCATTGAGCTTGGATGCGCAAGCGCAATTGTCTGAGGCTCAAAAACAGGCGGCGCTCTTGGCCACGGCCGAGGCCGCCTTGGCGAATGAGACAGAAAAGTCGGCAGAGAGTGCGCGCAAAGTTGCGCTTTTGAACCAGCAGGTCTCTGCATTGCGGGGACAATTGTCATCGTTGCAGGCTATTTTGGATGATCGCGAGACACGTGATGTGGAAGCCAATGTTCAAATCGATGCTCTGACGACGCGGCTTAACGCAGCGCTGGCGCAGGTTGCCGCCGAAGAACGCCAACGCGCGCAGTTGGAAGAGGCGGAGCGCAAGCGTCTGGAGGCAGAAGCCAAACAATTGAAAAACTACCGTTCGGAGTTTTTCGGTCGGTTGCGCGACATCTTGGGGGATCGTGAGGGCGTGCGGATTGTGGGCGACCGGTTCGTGTTCAGTTCAGAGGTGTTGTTCGAGCAAGGGTCTGCGGAGTTGGCTGAAAATGGCCGTGCGCAAATTGCGCGCGTGACAGACATTTTGTTTGACGTGTCCAAGGACATTCCGCCAGAAATCGATTGGGTGATCCGTGTCGATGGCCACACCGACAAGGTGCCCTTGTCAGGGCTTGGCGACTACAAAGACAACTGGGAACTCAGCCAAGCGCGCGCCCTGTCGGTGGTGCGCTATATGACCGAAGATCTTGGCTTTGCAGGCAACCGTTTGGCCGCTGCCGGCTTTGGTGAATTCCATCCGATCGCGACTGGCAGCAGCGCTGCGGCGCTTGCGCAAAACCGCCGGATTGAATTGAAGCTAACCGAAAAATAGCGCCTAACGCGTGAGTGAAGTCTCGCTGTTTTGGCTGTCGGGTTCTCTTCCGTATCTCGCAGTCTTGCCCAAAGTAAAATCCCCTGCAAGCACGGGGCTTACAGGGGATAGAGAAAGCGCAATTTATGCGATGTCAAACCGCATCTTTGCTTAGTCGGCGGTCAGCAAAGGTGGCTTTTTGCGTGTGCCGATGCGGCGGTTTTCTGGCTTTTCGAACCGCAAATCAAGCGCGCCGTTTTTCACGCCAACTTTGACAAGACCACCTTTGGCCAGCTTGCCAAAGAGCAGTTCTTCGGCCAGCGGCTTTTTGATGTGTTCTTGGATGACGCGGCCAAGTGGACGTGCGCCCATCTTGCTGTCGTAGCCTTTATCGCCGAGCCATTCAGCCGCAGCACGCGTGAGTTCGATGTGCACGTTGCGATCCATAAGCTGGGCTTCGAGTTGCAGAACAAACTTCTCAACAACTTGGAAGATGACTTCTTTGGGCAGTGGCGCAAAGGAAATCACAGCATCCAGACGGTTGCGGAATTCAGGGGTGAATGTCCGCTCGATCGCAGCCGTGTCTTCGCCCTCGCGGCGATCACGACCAAATCCGATGGCTTCCTTGGCTTGTTCCGTCGCACCGGCGTTGGATGTCATGATTAGGATCACATTGCGGAAATCCACGGTCCGGCCGTTGTGGTCGGTGAGTTTGCCGTTGTCCATGACTTGCAACAGGATGTTGTACACATCGGGGTGCGCTTTTTCCATTTCGTCAAGCAGCAAGACACAATGCGGATGCTGGTCGACGCCGTCGGTCAACATGCCACCTTGGTCAAAGCCAACGTAACCGGGAGGGGCGCCGATGAGGCGGGAAACAGCGTGTTTTTCCATGTACTCAGACATGTCAAACCGCAAAAGCTCGACGCCAAGCGTGTCTGCAAGCTGTTTTGCCACTTCGGTTTTACCCACACCTGTTGGGCCTGCGAACAGGTAGTTCCCAATTGGTTTTTCAGGTTCACGCAGGCCTGCGCGCGCCAGCTTAATCGCCGAGGACAGGGCCACAATGGCCTTGTCTTGGCCAAAGACCACACGCTTGAGTGTGCCTTCGAGATCCTTGAGAACTTCAGCATCGTCTTTCGACACATTCTTGGCTGGAATGCGCGCGATTTTGGCGACAACGGCTTCGATCTCTTTTGTGCCGATGGTCTTGCGACGACGGCTTTCGGTCACGAGGTGTTGAGCCGCACCAGCTTCGTCGATCACATCGATCGCCTTGTCGGGCAGTTTGCGGTCGTGAATGTAGCGCGCGGCCAATTCAACGGCTGATTTGATCGCGTCGTTGGTGTAGCGAATTTCGTGGTGCTCTTCGAAGTAGGGCTTGATGCCCAGCAAGATCTTCACCGCGTCATCGACGGATGGCTCATTGACGTCGATCTTTTGGAAGCGACGTGACAGCGCGCGATCTTTTTCGAAATGCTGACGGAAT
>NZ_JBDMZG010000191.1:0-7927 GCF_039769035.1 Pacificibacter sp. | reverse complement strand
TTGATCGCTATTTCGAACGCTTCCCCGGCATCAAAGAATACATGGACGACACGGTCGCCTTCGCCAAAGAACACAAATACGTCCAGACCCTGTTTGGCCGCAAAATCCACACGCCAGAAATCGCCGCCAAAGGCCCGCAATCTGGCTTTGCCAAGCGCGCGGCCATCAACGCGCCGATCCAAGGCACCGCCGCCGATATCATCCGCCGCGCCATGATCCGCATGCCGGACGCCATCGCAGATCTGCCCGCCAAGATGCTTTTGCAGGTGCATGATGAATTGATTTTCGAAGTGGATGAAGACGCCTGTGATCCGGTGATCGAGGCAGTGAAAGACGTGATGGAAAGCGCGTCTGAACCTGCCGTGAAACTGGATGTGCCCATCGAAGTGGACGCAGGCATTGGCAACAACTGGGCAGAAGCGCACTAGCTTTTTCTTGGCATAAATACTCAAAAGAAAGGCGCGTGAGAGTGTTCTCAACGCGCCTTTTTAACGTCTATGTGGAATAGCTTATATCAAGCCAGCCTTTTGAAATAGGACTTTAAGATCCGCCTCTGGCCGTGGTCCAATGTGCGAAATCACTTCGGCGGCAGCCACACAGCCCATTTTGCCACAAGTCTCTAGGCTTTGCCCTGTCGCGTAACCATACAAAAACCCTGTCGCGAACTGATCGCCCGCGCCTGTGGTGTCCACGGGTTGCACACGGTCCACAGGAACCACAACTTCTTCGTCGCCTTGCACCAAGACAACGCCACCGCCGCCGCGCGTACAGACGACCAAACCGCATTCTTTCGCAGCTTGCTCCAGCGCGCTGGACAGGTCTGTTTCATACAAGCTTTCCCATTCGTGTTCATTGCCGATCACGAAATCCATCTCTTTGACAAATTTGCGGAAATCATCGCGGTGACGATCCACACAGAATGGGTCAGACAGCGAAATACCAACTTTGCCGCCGCCCGCATGGGTCAGTTTGGCGGCTTGGTCAAAGGCCTCTTTGCCCATGTCTTTGTCGTACAGATAGCCTTCGAGAAACATAATCGCAGTGTCTGAGGCAGCATCCGCATTCACATCCACCGACGAAATTTCAGAGGAAATCCCAAGATAAGTATTCATAGAGCGCTCCCCGTCAGGAGAGACGAAAATCATAGAACGCGACGTCGGCAGCTCGCCCCCAGCCACAGGCGGGTTCACAAAAGCGGTGCCGTCGTTTTCCATCTCAGCGGCGTAAAAACGCCCCAAAGCGTCGTCATGCACACGGCCGATAAAGCCGGTTTTCAAACCAAGGTTGCCCAAGCCCGCAAGCGTATTGGCGACAGAGCCACCGGGCGTTTGCACACGGTTTTCCATCGCGCCATACAACATCTCGCCACGCGATTGTTCGACCAACTGCATGATGCCTTTCTCGATGCCCATAAGCTCAAGAAAGCTGTCATCCGCTTGGGTGATCACATCAACGATGGCGTTGCCGATGCCGACAACTTGGTAGGTTTTAGTCAAAGTTCTTCTCCTCGAAAGCGCAGATGTCACGTATCAGACAAGTGCTGCACAAAGGTTTACGCGCCTTGCAGGTATAGCGACCATGCAAGATCATCCAGTGATGGGCGTGTTGTTGAAATTCAGCGGGAATATGGTCTTCGATGGCGCGTTCAACCGCGACCACATCTTTGCCGACAGCCACGCCAGAGCGATTGCCAAAGCGCAAGATATGCGTGTCCACGGCTTGGGTCGGCACTTGCCACCACATGTTTAAAACGACGTTGGCGGTCTTGCGGCCTACTCCTGGCAGGCTTTCCAAAGCGGCACGCGACGAGGGCACGACGCCGCCAAAGTCCTCGACCAGAATCTGCGCCGTCTTCATCACGTTCTTGGCCTTTTGGCGGAACAGGCCAATCGTTTTGATATGTTCCGTCAGGCCCTCGATACCCAAATCGAGCATCTTTTGCGGGGTGTCGGCGATCTTGAACAGCTCTTTGGTGGCTTTGTTCACGCCCACATCCGTGGCCTGCGCAGACAAAGCGACGGCCACGACCAGCGTATAGGCGTTGGTGTGATCCAATTCGCCCTTCGGTTCGGCCTCTGCCGCGCGAAAGCGTGAAAAGATCTCAAAGATCGTATGATAGTCGAGTTGTTTAACCATAAAGCGGTTAATGCCACTTCATGCCAACAACAGCAAGCGACAGCTTTGGCCTGCCCTGCGCGGCGCTTTGCGCAAGTTTCGGGTCGCTATGCCACGAGGTTGCGCTACAATCGTTCATACCTTGTGACAAATATGTTGGGCACTATGACTGTCGAAGATCGCTACCATTTTCAGCTCATTCGAAGAGCCATTGATTGCATCGATGCCGCCGATGACACGATGTCGCTAGAGGCTTTGGCACAAGAATTGGGCATGAGCCCGCATCATTTTCAAAAAGTGTTTTCCAAGTGGGCGGGGGTATCCCCGAAACGGTTTCAACAATACCTCACACTTGGCCACGCAAAGACGCTAATGGCAGACAAGCACCGTTTGTTGGATGTGGCCAATGAGGCGGGCCTGTCTTCAACCGGACGGCTGCACGATTTATTCCTAAAATGGGAGGCCATGTCGCCCGGAGAGTATGCCCGCAAAGGTTTGGGCGTGAAGATCGCATATGGCTGGTGTGACACGCCGTTTGGCGAAGCCCTTGCTATGGCGACACCGCGTGGCGTGTGTGGGTTGGGGTTTACGACTGAACTTGGCCGTGACGCCAGCTTTGAGGACATGAGTGCGCGTTGGCCCAAAGCCACCTTTCACGAAGACCCTGACGCGGTGATCCCGCATGTTGAAGCCGCCATGAAAGGTCACGCGACACAGCTTCACCTGATGGGCGGACCATTTCAAATCAAAGTCTGGGAAGCGCTCCTGTCGATCGACACGGGCGAAGTCACCACCTATAGCGACATCGCCACTGCAATCGGCGCGCCCAAGGCCGTGCGCGCAGTCGCGACTGCTGTGGGAAAGAACCCAATCGGCTGGCTGATCCCGTGCCACCGCGTTTTGCGCAAAACTGGTGGGCTGGGTGGGTATCACTGGGGCTTGCCCGTCAAACGCGCGATGCTGGCCTATGAAAGTGCTCAGAGCGACACGCTGGCAGCAGGCGCTGAGTAAGCACTTTTCCGCCACTTTAAGGTGATGCGCGCTTATGTGACTTCGCCCGCCGCAAAGCTGCGCTACAAGGAGGCAAAAGAAGCTTAACAAACCGAGGCATTTTCTATGAAAACCCGTACACTTATCGCCCTTCCTCTTGTCGCGACGCTTGCCGTTGCTGGCTGTACAGACATGTCCGACATGAGCGACCCGAATTCCAAAGCCCGCCAAGGCGCTATCACTGGCGCGCTGGTTGGTGGCATCATTGGTCTGGCCAAAAACGATGGCAATGTCGGCAAAGGTGTTGGTGGCGCTATTATCGGTGGCGCGCTTGGCGCTGGCGTTGGCAGCCTGCTTGATAAGCAAGAAGCAGACCTGCGCCAACAAATGGGTAATGACAACGTCTCTATCGTCAACACAGGGTCTGAATTGATCGTCACCTTGCCACAAGACATCTTGTTTGCAACGGACAGCTCTGTTGTACGTGCTGGCCTGCAGTCTGACATCAGTGCATTGGCGCGCAACCTGCAAGACTATCCATCCACAACGGTGCAAGTGATCGGTCACACCGACAATGTTGGCTCTGCTGCATACAACCAAGAACTGTCAACGCGCCGCGCATCAGCCGTTGCTGCAATCTTGACGTCAAACGGCGTTCAACCCTACCGCGTCCACCCATATGGCCGTGGCGAAGATGCGCCCGTCGCAACCAACCTGACACCTGAAGGTCGCGAACAAAACCGCCGCGTTGAGATTGTGATTTCGCCTGCGGCATAAGCCTAAATCAAACTTTTTTCAGAAGGCCGGACGCATTGTTCGGCCTTTTTTGTGGCCAGACGCATCTCTTGGTCATATAAATTTACCAATCAAAGTAACACGCGTGCGGAGACTTCATGCCCTTTCAGAAAGTTCAATCCGAAAAACTGGCCGAGAGTGTGGTCAAACAAATCGAATTACTGATTTTGCGTGGCATTCTGCGCCCTGGTGAACGTCTGCCTGCCGAGCGCGACTTGGCGGAACGATTGGGTGTGTCTCGCCCCTCACTGCGCGAGGCCATAGGTGATCTGAGCGACAAAGGTCTGCTGGAGACCCGTGCTGGCGCTGGTGTCTTTGTTGCAGACGTTTTGGGCTCTGCCTTTTCACCGGCATTGGTGACGCTGTTTGGTGATCACGATGAAGCCGTGTTCGACTACATTGCCTTTCGCCGTGATATGGAAGGCTTGGCGGCCGAGCGCGCGGCAACATACGGATCGGAGACCGACCTGAAGGTCATCAATACGATTTTCGAAAAGATGGAAGCTGCGCACCCCAAGCGCAACCCAAGCGATGAAGCGCGTTTGGATGCCGAATTTCACCTGTCGATCATTGAAGCCAGCCATAACGTGGTGATGCTGCACATGATGCGGTCGATGTTCGATCTCTTGCGCGAAGGCGTGTTTTACAATCGCTCGGTGATGTTCAAACAGCGCACCAACCGCGCCGATTTGTTGGATCAACACCGCGCCATCAACGATGCCCTGCAAGCCCGCGACCCAGAAGCGGCAAAACGCGCTGTCGTCTCGCACTTAACCTATGTTGAAGATGCACTCAAAGATCAGCAGAAGTTCGAAAAGAACGAAGAAATCGCCAAGCTACGCTTTGATCATGAGCAAAGACGCTAACTGATGTTTATTGCTCACCTTCCCGCTGCGTACATTGCCTTCAAAGCTGGCGCACGACGGATATCCAAACCGGCTTTTGCGGCTGGGATGCTGGGGGCGGTCTTCCCGGACCTCGATATGTTTTGGTTCTATTTCATTGATCACAAAGCCCACCATCATCATGATTATATCACGCATAGACCCTTTGTTTGGATATGTATCACAGTTATTGGCTTCGCTCTCTACCGGTATAGGTGCAGCGCGGTTGTCACGGCATTTGGTGTCGGCGGCCTCATTCATATGCTGCTCGACACAACGTTAGGCGCGGTCAATTGGGCATGGCCGTTTGGGGACTGGGGCGGACCTGTGATCATCGTACCAGCGACGCACGACCATTGGATTGCGAGCTTTGTGACCCATTGGACGTTCTGGCCCGAAATCATAATCTGCGTCGTCGCGGCAATAGTTTATGCCCGCTCCCGTCGCACGTGATCTCCGCAAGGCATTCGCACAAAACTTAAGGATGATCTCCCCGCAATCAGAAGTTTGGAAAGCACTCTCATACTGAGGACCGCCGCAAAAAAAGCCCCGCGTTTCCGCAGGGCTTTGAAAATTTAAAACTGTCTAAGGTGCTTAGTGCAGCTTGTCAGCAACGTCTACGATTGCTTCGTCGATCAGCTTGTTTGCGTCAGTTGCTGTCATCTGCTTGGCAATCACGTCTTGCGCAGCACCGATAGCAACGGTCACAGCCGTGTTGCGTACGTCACGTACGGCAGCGGCTTGAGCAGAAGCGATTTGATCTTGAGCAGAGGCCAAGCGACGCTCAACAGAGGTCTTAAGGTCCTCTTTCGCTTTCGCAGCAGCCGCGTCCGCGTCGACTTTGGCTTGCGCCACAATCGCGTCAGCGAGCTCTTGAACTTCACGTTGCTTACGCTCGTATGAGGCCAAAATTGTTTTGGCTTCTTCGTGCAAAGCGCGTGCTTCTTTCAGCTCAGTCGAAATACCTTCTGCGCGTTTGTCCAAAAGACCACCGAGCAACGCTGGCACTTTTGCGTATACCAAAACGCCGATGAAGACGAGGAAGCCGAGCAAAACAATAAAGTTTGTGTTGCTGAAGGACAGGAACGGGCCTGATGCAGCGAAAGCAGGTGTTGCAACAACAGCAGTTGTGAGGGTGAGAAGTGTTTTCATGATCTTACCCTTTCAAGCGTGCGTTGATTGCAGCAGTCACTGTCTTAGCGTCTGCTTTGCCACCGAAGGCTGCGATGAGTTCTTTGGCTGTGTCTTTGGCAACCACTTTGACGCTGTCTGCTGCATTATCACGGATTTCGTTGATAAGTGCTTCGGACTCAGCAGCTTTCGCTGCGATTTCTGCGTCGGCTTTTGCCAAGGCAACGTCCAGGTCTGCTTGTATCGCAGCACCGGCTTCGCCAGAAATACGCTGAGCTTCGGCTTTGGCCTCGGCGAGCGCTTTGTTATATGCGTTTTCTGCTTCAACGGCTTTGAGCTTGAGCTCTTCGGCTGCAGAAATGTCATTCATGATCGTGCCAGAGCGCTCTGCAAGCACCGAAGAGATGCGTGGCAGTGCAATTTTGGACAGCACGAAATAGATCACGACGAGCGTGACAAGAAGCCAGACAATCTGGTTCGGGAAAGTAGCAAAATCAAGCTGTGGCATCGCCACTTGCTCGGCTGCCCCATGTGTCTCTGTCGCCATGGTGTCCTCCTGGCTCTGAACAAATCCCACCGGTGATCGGAGGGAGCCAAAATTACGTTAGGGTGGACCACGTGTGACCCACCCCGACGTAAGGATGTATAAGTCTAACTTAGACCGCGAACATCAAGAGAAGTGCTACGAGGAACGAGAAGATCCCCAAAGCTTCTGCAAAGGCCATGCCGATGAAGAGTGTAGCAGTTTGTGAAGCAGCTGCGGATGGGTTGCGAAGTGCGCCCGCGAGGTAGTTGCCAGCAACATTGCCAACACCGATAGCTGCGCCACCCATGCCGATTGCTGTGAGGCCTACACCGATGTATTTGCCGAGTTCTGCGATATTGCCTTCCATGGGGGTATCTCCTTACGTTGGAATTGGCTGAAAAGTAGTTAGAGTTCGAACCTGATCCGAATTAGTGGGACGGATGCAGCGCGTCTTTAAGGTACACGCAGGTCAGAATAGTGAACACGTAGGCCTGAATGAAGGCTACGAGAAGTTCGAGACCGTACATTGCTGTAATGGCCGCGATTGAAACGGGTGCGATCAATTTGATGGCTGCGAATGTCGCAAATACTTTGATCACAGCGTGACCAGCCATCATGTTGCCTGCCAAACGAATAGAGTGGCTAACAGGACGCACGAAGTATGAGATGAGCTCGATCACTGCAAGAACAGGGCGCAGCGCAAGCGGTGCAGATTTAACCCAGAACAGTTCGAGGAATTTCGCACCGTTTTTGACAAAGCCAAGCACTGTGACGAAAACGAAGACGAGCAAGGCCAGAACACCTGTTACCGCGATGTGGGTCGTTGGTGTAAAGGACAAAGGCAAGAGGCCCAAGATGTTTGAGAATGCGATGAAGCAGAACAATGTCATTACATATGGGAAGTAACGCACTGAGTCTTTGCCGCCCACATCTTCGAGCATTTTGTAAACGAAACCGTATGTAAGCTCGGCGATAGACTGACCACGTGATGGGACAATCGCACGGCCGCGTGAGCCAACAACCAACAACAAAACCACACCGAGAACCGCAAGGCCCATCCAAAGTGTCGCGTTTGTTACTGTGTACCAGTGAATAGGGCCATCTCCGAAAAGAGGCGTAATTCTGAACTGATCCATCGGGTGGAATGCAAGACTGCTCTCAGAACCGTGTGCTTCGCTCGCCATGTTCAATCCCTCTCGTCGCCTGCGGGCTGTGCCGCGTTATCATCTACCGCAGCTTCCTGCGTATTCAACTTTGAGGCTTCCGCCTCTTGTTCCGCTTGGATCGTCTGGGCTGTGCGCATCATCGTTTTGACGCCAGCAGCCAGTCCAAATCCAACCATCAGCACGATGAATATTGGCGTTGTGCCAAAAAGCTTATCCAAGCCCCATCCCATGCCGAAACCGATCATAAGACCGGCAACCAATTCTATCACCATCCGCCATGCCATATTGGCCTGAGAAAAGTGTTCTTCGCCGCGGGAGCT
>NZ_JBDMZG010000190.1:0-43149 GCF_039769035.1 Pacificibacter sp. | reverse complement strand
GCCCAAATCGCGTCATCGTGATCTCGGGCATCATGCGGATCAATAGTGACAAGCGGGACATCACGCATATCCTCGCGGCCTTTTCCGGTCGCGGGTTTGGCCGCATCAGCCATCGCAATGACATCGTCAGGAAACGCGTCAGGAATGTTGTGTTGGTGGATCGCAATCAAAGACACCGCGCGGGGCGCAGTTGGGTCGCCTAAAACGGCGACAATCCGTGCGCGCGGCAAACCCATGCGGGTTTTGGGCCCAGACTGTTCCGCCTCGACAAGCTCGCCGTCTTCAGCGCCATTGCTTTGACCCGCGCCAACCAGCCATTCTTTGCCAGCCCCTTTGTCGATCGGGACAACACGGCCGCCTTCGGCATTGGCACGAAAAATCCCCAAGATTTTCTCAGGGTTGGAACCGATCTTGCGGATCATGCGTGCGACATAAGCGTGATCTTCGCCGTGGACGGACTGAAGTTTGGCCAAAATTCGCTCGCCAGCCCCCAGCGCTGCTTCACCAGCTTTTTGAACCATCAAAATCCGAGGTTCAGAGCCAGAGCCAGTCCATTCCAATGGGCGCGCAAATAGATCGCCATCCGCGTCAGGAGCCAAGATTTGCACAACGGAAATCGGTGGCAATTTGTCAGGGTCGCGATAGGTCTTGGTGCGCTTGGTCAAATGACCCTCGCTTTCAAGCTCTTTCAGGATGCGCTTCAGGTCGATCCGAGCAGCCCCTTTGATGCCAAAGGCTTTGGCGATATCGCGCTTGGCGGCTTTGGTCGGGTGCTCTGTGATCCAGTCAAGGATCGCCTGTTTTGTCGGGATTTTGTTCATATCACGAATCTACCATGCCCCGAGGCGCTTCACCACACTCAAAGAGCACCGCGCGCCTGTGCATTTAAGCGTGTCAGGTCCTCAAGCGTGTCGACATCGCTCAGTGTGTTTATCTCAGCCCAATTGAGGTCTTTGGCACTGCTCTGCGTGTCTTTGCGAGCACATGGTGTGGACCAGCGGACACCCTTGAACAGTGTCGCCGGCGCGTGTCTGCCGTGACGCATGCCAATCAACCAATAGCCGCCATCATCAGAGGGACCAATCACGCCGCGATGCGACCCAAGTGCGGCAAAAGCCGAGGCGATGTGTTGCGGGCGAATGTTGGGAATATCCGCGCCAATGATGCAGGTTTTGGTCGAAGGCGACGCGCGCAAAAGTCGGCCCATGCGGGCGCCCAAGTCTCCGCGACCTTGTGGCAGCCGTTCTAGATGCGCAGGCCAAAACCGGCTTGTCATCCCTGCGTGGTCTGGCGACACCGCCAAGACGAGATCCCAACGAGGGTCTTCCAACCGATGAATTGTATCGAGCGCTTGTTTGCGAAACCAATGGGCGGCTTGGACCATACCCAGATCGCGCCCAAGGCGCGTTTTTACACGCCCTGGAATGGGTTCTTTGACCATGATGATCAGCCGTGGCTTCACAGGGGCAAAACCATGTCGTGATGCGGAATGCCGCCATCCATGTATTCACCACCCTGCACGGTAAAACCGAACCGCTCGTAGAATTTTATCGCATGGTTTTGCGACCCAAGTTTGGCTTGTTTGATGTGTGGCCGTGCAGACAATTCTGCGATGCAGGCCTCGATGAGTTTTACGCCAAGCCCCGTGCCGCGTTGAGCCTTTGCGACGCAAACTCGACCGATTTTGCCTGTGTCACCAACCTCATAGATGCGTGCGGTTCCAACGGGATTTTGGTCTTGGTCCCGCGCAATGAAATGCACGCTTTGGTCATCAAGGTCATCGACCTCTTCCTCAGCAGGCACGTTTTGCTCTTCCACAAAAACAGCAAGGCGAAGCGCGAGGCATTCGGAAAAATCAGATGTTTTCTCGATCGTGACCGTCATGCAAAATAGTCCCTAATCAAACGCGAATAGATGTTCTTCAGCGTTTGAATTTGCTCAACCGGAACGCGTTCGTCGACTTGGTGCATTGTTTTGCCAACTAAACCAACCTCAACCACAGGGCAGTGGTTTTTGACAAATCGCGCGTCCGAGGTGCCACCCGAAGTTGACAGTTCAGGCGTCACGCCTGTTTCCGCTGCAACTGAATTGGCCACAAGATCGACGAACGCCCCCGGAGGTGTCACAAAGCTGTCGCCGGTGACTTTGGTTTCAACAGTGATCGAAACGCCGGTTTCTTCACTCATCTTTTGGGCTTTTGCCTCGAACCAAGCGATCAAGTCGTGCGTCTCATGTGCGTCGTTGAAGCGAATATTCACTGTGGCTTTGCACTCTGCCGGAATGACATTTGTGGCAGGGTTGCCTGTGTCAAACGTCGTCACTGCCAATGTGGACGGGTCAAAATGTGCGGTGCCTTCGTCAAGCGTATGACGCGCCAGTTGATCAATCAGGCGTGCCATGGCGGGCACTGGGTTGTTGGCGCGGTGCGGATAGGCTGCGTGTCCTTGTTTGCCATGCGCTGTGAAAAAGCCCGTCAGCGATCCGCGGCGACCGATCTTCATCATGTCACCCATCGTGTCCAAGCTTGTCGGCTCGCCCACGATACAATCGGTCATGCTTTCGTTGTTTGCATGCATCCAATCCAGCAAAGCGGTCGTGCCGTCCAGCGCGTCCCCTTCTTCGTCACCTGTAATGGCAATGACGATTGCGCCTTGGGGCGGTGTTTGGATGACAAAATCCACAGCGGCTGCAACAAAAGCTGCGACGCCAGACTTCATATCTGTCGCGCCACGACCCCACAAAATGCCGTCTTCGATCTCGCCACCAAAAGGGTCTTTGGTCCAAGCCGCTGCGTCGCCAATAGGAACAACATCAGTATGACCGTTGAAGCCAAGCGACTTGTTTGCGCCTTTTTCGCCCCAGCGCGCGAAAAGGTTGGGTGTGCCATTGCGGTCGACACGCGTACAAACGAAACCCGCCTCAGACAACATGTCTTCGAGTAGCACAAGCGCGCCGGCTTCCGCAGGTGTTACTGACGGACAACGGATTAGGGCTGCGGTGAGGTCTACTGGATCTATCGTCATTTATTCACTCCTGTTGCGTCATGGTTAGCGCGCCAATTGCGGCTGGGCAATGCGCGCAAGCCAATGCAGGGTCAAACACCTTCATAAAACCCCGAAAACCGCCAAATCTTGATGCGAAAAAATGGGCAGCCAAAATTCCAGTGCTCAAATACGAACAGTGCGAATTGCGGATGCATGACATTTAGGCACCACTTCGTTGGATTGCGACCCTACAGTCAGCAATAACAGACGTTTACGTTGGATCTTCGGAGAGTCCGATTGCCAAAAGCGGTCCCAATATGGCATATCCATTACGTTGGGGGACGAAATGAAACATTACTTAGCGGTAGCTGTGGCGCTTTGCGTTTGCTTTTTGACGATCAGCAGTGCGCGTGCCGAAAACTTATCGATAACGACCGTGACTCGCGCGCCGTTTTCGATGATTGAAAATGGCAAAGACACTGGGTTTTCGATCGATCTATTCGATGAAATCGCAAAAAATCTTGGTTGGACCTATTCTATCGATCGCCAGGACAACTTCAGCGACATGCTTGCGGCTGTCGAGAGCGGTCAAGCGGATGCTGCTGTTGCCAATATTTCGATCACTGCGCGTCGCGAAGCTGTTATGGATTTCTCTCAACCAATCTTCGGCTCTGGTTTGCAAATTATGACGCATTCCGATCCAAACACAGGGTCGATTTTTTCAATTTTGCTGTCGAAAGACTTGGTTCTCGCTATTTTTGGCGCCTTCGCGCTGTTGCTGGGGGGCGGTATGCTCATGTGGCATTTCGAACGCCGGCACCAAGAATACTTTGCCCTGAATGCGCGTGAAGCGATGTTCCCAGCCTTTTGGTGGGCCCTGAATTTGATCGTCAATGGCGGGTTCGAAGAGCGTCAGCCCCGCTCTCCTATGGGCCGATTGTTCGGTGTTTTTCTCGTCATCTCGTCGTTGTTCTTCGTGTCGCTTTTTGTCGCAAAAATCACAGCGGCGATGACGGTTGGCGCGATCCAAGCCAATGTGAGCGACATCAACGATCTATATGGCAAAAATGTCGGCACGATTTCGCGGTCGACCTCAGCGAATTTTCTTGATGCGCGTGACATTGCGTATTTCGAATACGGCGACGTCACCAGCATGATCGATGCATTTGAAAGTGAACAAATCGACGCGGTTGTGTTCGATGCACCCATTCTTGCCTATTACGTGAACTCCCAGCGCGACCAAAATGCGCGTTTGATCGGGAAGGTCTTTTTGGCAGAGAACTACGGCATAGCGCTGCAGTCAAATTCGCCTTTGGCAGAACAAATCAATCACAGCCTTTTAGAGCTGCGTGAAGACGGAACTTACGACCGTATCTACAAAAAATGGTTCGGTAGCAGGTAGTTATTCGTCGCGTGGAGTGTCGCCGAAAAACGGTGTCATTTGTGCAACCACGACAGAGTTTTCGTCCAACGCGCGCTGCATCAAAGCGATTTCGTCGTCTGAGATGTCATGCCCTTCGGCCAGACGTTCTTCCAAAGTGCCGTAGCCCGTGACATCAAGTGGTGCGAGATCAGCTTGTTTTAGAAGAGCAACAGTTTCGCGCACAGCTTCGGCTTCATCAACACCTGAGGCATAGATCATGAGCGCGCCGCCCGTTGCGTTCTTGGGCAAGCCATCGTCTTCCTTACGACCAACTTCAACAAGCAGCGTGTAGGCCTTTTGGCGGGACGGTTTTTTCACTTTTTCGGTCATGACGATGCCTTTTGTAGCAATAGAAAACGCCCGCACAGATGGCGGGCGCATTCAAAATTGGTTTCGATTAGTCGCGCAGCAAATCGTTGATGCCCGTTTTGGAACGTGTTTTCGCATCAACGCGTTTCACGATCACAGCACAGTAAAGGTTAACGCCGTTTTTGGATGGCATGGAGCCGGC
This sequence comes from Pacificibacter sp., assembly GCF_039769035.1. Taxonomy (NCBI): domain Bacteria; kingdom Pseudomonadati; phylum Pseudomonadota; class Alphaproteobacteria; order Rhodobacterales; family Roseobacteraceae; genus Pacificibacter; species Pacificibacter sp. Next base: position 38,231 of record NZ_JBDMZG010000190.1, on the reverse strand, counting down.
CACAACAACTGAGTATGGTGGCACTTCGCCGTAAGTCACTTCGCCTGTTTCGCGATCAACGATCTTGGTGGACTGGCCGATAAACACACCCATGCCCAAAACAGAGCCTTCGCGTACGATACAGCCCTCAACAACTTCAGAGCGTGCACCGATGAAGCAGTTGTCTTCGATGATGGTCGGGCCCGCTTGCATAGGCTCAAGAACACCACCGATACCAACGCCGCCAGACAGGTGCACGTTTTTGCCGATTTGCGCACAGGAACCAACAGTGGCCCAAGCGTCAACCATAGTGCCCTCATCAACATAGGCGCCCAAGTTCACGAAAGATGGCATCAAAACCGCACCCGGTGCGATGTAGGCAGATTTGCGCACAACACAGTTTGGAACAGCGCGGAAACCGGCTTCTTTCCATTCAGCAGCACCCCAGCCTTTGAACTTGCTGTCAACTTTGTCCCACCAGCCAGAGCCTTGTGGGCCGCCAGCGTGCTCTTCCATATCTTTGATTCGGAAGCCAAGCAGAACGGCTTTCTTCGCCCACTGGTTCACGTGCCAATCGCCGTTTTCCATTTTTTCTGCGACACGCAGTTTGCCGCTGTCTAGGGCTGCGAGTGTATCTTCAATAGCTTCGCGTGTTTCACCTGTGGTGGCGGACGTAATTGTGTCACGTGCCTCCCAAGCGGATTCAATGGCGGTTTCGAGTTGAGCGTTGGACATATTTGTCTCCCAAGTGGTCATGGAACATCTGTTGCAAGTGGCTATAGTCGCTTGGAGGCGTACACGCAACGCACAGCTGATTTGCGCCAACGAGTATTACGACCAAAATCACGATTGACCTTATTAAGGAACGCGAGATGTCCGAGCAAAGCGACACCAAACACATTCGACGCCACCCATTGCGCGACAGTCACGAAGACATCGAGAAATCGCGCGAAATTCCAGACACGCCACAAACGCGGTCGCCGGCCTATGCCTTGGCCTTTTCTGACGAAAATTTCATGTGTCGCGACGAGCTACGCCCCGTGCGTTTGCAGTTGGAATTGCTGAAACCTGAAATGATGATGGCCGAATACGGCGTCGAGAGCACAATTGTGCTGTTTGGCGGCGCTCGTATTCCAGAGCCTGCGAAAAAGGACACAGCGCGCACACAAACTTTGGCTGATTTGTCCAAATACTATGACGAGGCGCGCACATTTGCGCGGATCATGACCGAACGCGCCAAGGTGAATGGCCACCGCGAAGATGTGATTGTCACCGGTGGTGGGCCAGGTGTGATGGAAGCAGGCAATCGCGGTGCACAGGATGCAGGCGGTGTCTCCATCGGTCTCAACATTGTGTTGCCACATGAGCAAGCGCCCAACGAATATGTGACGCCAGATCTGTGTTTCAACTTCCACTACTTCGCGATTCGCAAAATGCACTTCTTGATGCGCGCAAAGGCGATCACCGTTTTCCCCGGTGGTTTTGGCACATTGGACGAAATGTTCGAAGCGTTGACGTTGATTCAAACAGGTCGGATGCAGCGCGTTCCGTTCTTGCTGTTTGGTCGCGCGTTCTGGGAAAAGATCATCAATTGGGACGCGTTGGCTGACGCCGGCACGATTTCCGCGGAAGATCTCGACCTGTTCAAATTCGTCGAGACCGCAGAAGAAGCTGTTCAAGCCATCGACCACTGGCAGGACGGAGATGAAAAACGTGGGTCATTGCCGGGGCGCGACTAACACGTCTCACTCGAAACAAACGTTTTGATTGCGCAAGGGTTACGGAGTCAGCGGTTCCGTTGCCCCTGCGCGGCATTGCACTGCCTGTTTGTGAGCGCGACACTGGCGTTTGGCATCTGCGATTCGCAGCATTTAATCGTGTTAAACATGCCATTCCTTGACGTTTGGGCGCGTGTCGGGTAGGCGAAGCCAACGCTTAAACACAAGGAAAACGCGATATGAGCACGCCATCTCTTCTAATTTTGCCCGGTGACGGTATTGGCCCCGAAGTGATGGCCGAAGTTGTCAAAGTCATTGATTGGTTTGGCGACAATCGCGGTCTCAAATTTGACGTGTCTCACGATCTTGTTGGCGGCGCTGCCTATGACGCACATGGCGCGCCTTTGTCCGACGAAACCATGGAAAAAGCGCAGTCTGTTGACGCAGTTTTGCTTGGTGCTGTTGGCGGTCCAAAATACGACGATCTCGACTTTTCCGTAAAGCCAGAGCGCGGCCTTTTGCGTCTGCGCAAAGAGATGGATCTCTTCGCCAACCTGCGTCCTGCGCAGTGTTTCGATGCTTTGGCTGACTTCTCATCTTTGAAAAAAGACATCGTTGCGGGCCTCGACATCATGATCGTGCGCGAATTGACGTCTGGCGTGTACTTTGGTGAGCCACGCGGCATTTTCACTGAAAACAACGAACGCGTAGGCATCAACACCCAGCGTTACACAGAAAGTGAAATCGAACGTGCCGCACGTGCCGCGTTTGAATTGGCGATGAAGCGCGACAAGCGTCTGTGTTCCATGGAAAAAGCCAATGTGATGGAATCTGGCATTTTGTGGCGCGACGTCGTCAATGAAGTAGCCGCCGACTACCCAGAAGTTGAAGTGTCTCACATGTACGCTGACAACGGCGCGATGCAGCTTGTGCGTGCGCCAAAGCAGTTCGACGTGATCGTCACCGACAACCTGTTCGGCGATATCTTGTCTGATTGTGCGGCGATGCTCACAGGATCGCTCGGCATGTTGCCATCTGCCTCTTTGGGTCTGCCAATGGCAAATGGTCGCCCGAAAGCGATGTACGAACCGGTACACGGCTCAGCCCCTGACATCGCAGGTCAAGGCAAAGCCAACCCAATCGCTTGTGTTTTGTCTTTCGCGATGGCGCTGCGCTACTCGTTTGATCAAGGCGAAGAAGCAACACGTTTGGAGCAGGCAATTGAAGCTGTTCTGGCTGGCGGTGCGCGCACTGCTGATTTGCTGGGTGAAGAAGGCGTGACAGCTGTTTCAACAACTGAAATGGGCGACAAAATCATCGAGGCGCTTACAGCAAGCCTGTAAGACATTCGAAATTATTATTGGCCGAGGCATTGGAAGCAGTGCCTCGGTTTTTTGTTGTCAGTCGAAGATGTCGAAAATGTCTTCGGCCACGTCAAACAACCGATGCGCCATAGATTTCTTTTTCTTGCGCGATCTATACCGATCTTTAGACTTTTCTTTGATATACGTCGGTTTTGTTTTACGCTTGCCTTGAACCGTAAACGGATCATTCACGTGGTCTTTTCGCAAAGACTTCATACGCCGCAATGGCGCACCACATGAGGTGCATTGCAATTCGTGCCTGACCTTGCCTGTGAGCGTCAAAATGGTCTTTGAGCCGCAATAGCAGCAAGTGGCGGATTTCGTTGCGTTCTTCATATCATGTATTTGGGGCGTCAGTGCTGTCTCGACAAGTGCAAAAAGTGCGGGTACCAAACCCATGATGCTGTAAGCTATAGCTAAGTATACTCTCGGAAGGGCTGCTCATGAATATCACTGGCGCATTTTACGCATTGTTCGCCTTCGCGGTCTTTGCGACCCATGACGCTGTGATCAAGTATTTGGGCGTGTCCTATTCGCCGTTCCAAATGATCTTTTTCTCGACGCTGTTTTCCTTCCCACTCGTCACATTTATGCTGATGCGTGACAAGACCTCTGGAAACTTGCGCCCTGTGCATCCTTGGTGGACAGCCTTGCGGACAGCGTGCTCGACGATCAATGCCATGGCGGCCTTCTACGCCTTTACGGTTTTGCCGCTCGCACAGGTGTATGCGATCCTCTTTGCGACACCGTTGTTGATCACCGTGTTGTCGATCCCCGTCTTGGGAGAAAAAGTTGGGCGCCATCGTTGGATCGCCGTGATCGTCGGCTTGATCGGGGTTGTCGTCGTATTGCGCCCTGGTGCGACCGAATTCACCTTGGGCCATATGGCTGCGCTGACCTGTGCGTTTGTTGGCGGGACAGCGTCGATTATCGTGCGAAAAGTCGGGCGAGAAGAGCGCACCGTCGTTTTGATGTTGTACCCGATGGTTTCGAACTTTGTGATTATGGGCGCTTTGATGATCTTTGCGTATCAACCAATGCCGCTTGCGGACATGGGGGGTATTGGCGCGTTGTCTTTGTTGGGCTTCACGGGCGGTATCTTCCTTATCATTGCTTATAAGGCATCAGAGGCCGCCATCGTCGCGCCGATGCAGTACTCGCAGATCATTTGGGCGACCTTGTTCGGGGCGCTATTCTTTGGAGAAAGCATCGACTTACCGACGATCATTGGGGCTGGCATCATTATCGCGTCGGGTCTGTATATCGTGTTCCGTGAATCGCAAAGCGGCAACTCTGAAAACACGCCAGTTTTGCGCACGCGGTCGCGCGCATCCTCTGCAGCGTCGTTCCGTATCTCGCCATTCTTGCGCCGTGCGAAGCGCGAAGATTGAGACCTGCCGCTGGCTTCTTTCGGTTGCGTAAAAATGTCACTTTGCAAGGTTGCTCAGCTGGCATGAGGTAGTTGTGTGTTTTTGCGCAGGGCGAAATTGGCGTTTCACTCTTGATGTCTCAGCGCGCGCCATGCTCAATTGGCTAAACGCTTGCAAGAGGATCCGCTATGACGCGACCATATCAGACCCCAGATGACGCAGACATTAGGGCGATTATTGACGCGCACCTTGCGCTGGAAGGTCCGCTTTTACCGATCTTGCACGGGCTACAAAAGGCGTTTGATCATGTGCCGCAGGCGGCAATCGATTTGATCGCTGACGCACTTAATATCAGTGGCGCCGAAGTGCATGGTGTGCAGTCTTTCTATCACGATTTCAAGGATGCTCCCTCTGGTCACCACGTCATCAAGATTTGTCGCGCAGAAGCCTGTCAGGCTGTTGGGGCCAATGCCCTTGCCGATACCACTTTGGCAAAACTCGGCGTTGCTTGGCACGGGACAACGGCGAATGGCGCCGTGACAATTGAACCCGTGTATTGCTTGGGGCTGTGCGCCTGTGGTCCAGCGGTCATGATCGACGATAAAGTTATCGGACGGGTCGATGCAGAGCGCATGGATCAAATCATCAGTGAGGCAGGCGCATGAAGATTTACGTTCCACTGGACAGCGCCGCAAAAGCTTTGGGGGCTGATGATGTGGCTGAGGCCATCACATCTGAGGCACAAAAGCTTGGTTTAGACATTGAATTGATCCGCAATGGATCGCACGGCATGATCTGGCTTGAGCCTTTGGTCGAGGTCGACACAGGCGAGGGGCGCAAAGCTTTTGGGCCTGTTTCAACAGATGATGTTTCCGCACTTTTGGATGGCACATTGACGTCTTTAGGACGTGTCGAAGATATCCCGTTTTTCGCCAAACAAACGCGGCTGACCTTTGCACGCTGTGGCGTGATCGATCCTTTGAGCTTGGACGATTATGCGTCGAATGGTGGACTTTCGGGTCTAAAACGCGCCCTGACCATGACGGGCGCTGAGATCGTTTCTGAAGTGACAGACTCCGGCTTGCGTGGACGTGGTGGCGCGGGTTTCCCTACGGGGATCAAGTGGAACACGGTTGCCGGCGCTCAGGCCGATCAAAAGTACATCGTTTGCAACGCGGACGAGGGCGACAGCGGCACATTTGCCGACCGCATGCTGATGGAAGGCGATCCTTTTTGTCTGATCGAAGGCATGATCATCGCTGGCCTCGCGGTCGGTGCCACAAAGGGCTACATCTACCTGCGTTCTGAATATCCTGATGCGATTGATGTGATGAACAAGGCGATCTCAATCGCTTTTGCACAAAGTCTTTTGGGTCAAAATGTGCTGGAATCGGATTACATTTTTGATCTGGAAGTGCGCGTTGGTGCGGGGGCATATGTCTGCGGTGAAGAGACCTCTTTGCTCAATTCGCTGGAGGGCAAGCGCGGTGTTGTTCGGGCAAAACCTCCGCTGCCTGCACTGGAAGGTCTGTTTGGCAAACCCACTGTTGTGAACAATGTCTTGTCCTTGGCAACTGTTCCGGTGATCTTTGAAAAAGGTGCTGCATTTTACCAAAACTTCGGCATTGGTCGGTCGCGGGGCACCACGCCGTTGCAGATCGCTGGCAATGTCGCACAGGGCGGTTTGTTTGAAGCGCCCTTTGGCATTCCTTTGGGCGATTTGGTCAATGACATTTGTGGCGGCACGGCCTCTGGCAAACCGGTCAAAGCGGTGCAAGTCGGCGGGCCTCTCGGGGCCTATATGCCGCCTGAGAAATTCGACACATTGATTGGCTATGAAGAATTCGACGCAGCAGGTGGCTTAATTGGGCACGCGGGCGTTGTTGTGTTCGATGAGACCGCAGACATGCTGTCGATGGCGCGCTTTGCGATGGAGTTTTGCGCGGTGGAAAGCTGCGGGAAATGCACGCCATGCCGCATCGGTGCGGTGCGCGGCGTCGAGACTATCGACCGCATCGCTGAAGGTGACGAGGCAGCGAAAGAGCTTTTGACTGATCTTTGTGATACCATGCGAGACGGATCGCTCTGCGCTTTGGGTGGGTTCACGCCCTATCCGGTGATGTCCGCGCTGACGCATTTTCCAGATGACTTCGAGTGCAAAGCGGAGGCCGCAGAATGAAAGATTTTGTAATCCCTTGGGACGCTGTGGACAGCAACGGTATTCAAGATGACCGCGACATGGGGACGCCCGCCAAAACCGGTGCGCCCGTCACGCTGAGCATCGATGGATTTGATATCACTGTGCCCGAAGGCACCTCTGTGATGCGCGCCGCTGCTGAGGCGGGCGTGACGATCCCAAAACTCTGTGCCTCAGACAACTTGGAAGCCTTCGGGTCCTGCCGTTTGTGTTCGGTGGAAATCGAAGGGCGGCGTGGCCTGCCTGCGTCCTGTACAACGCCAGTTGCTGAGGGCATGGTCGTTCAAACCCAGACCGCCAAAGTGCAAAGACTGCGCAAGGGCGTGATGGAGCTTTATATCTCTGACCATCCGCTTGATTGCTTGACCTGTGCCGCCAACGGCGATTGCGAATTGCAAGATATGGCGGGGGTCGTTGGCCTTCGTGATGTGCGTTATGACGCCAAGGAAACCCATTTCGCCACCCGCACCGCCACGGGGCCGAACCCGAAATACATGCCCAAGGATGAAAGCAATCCGTATTTCACCTATGAGCCCTCCAAATGTATCGCCTGTTCGCGTTGCGTGCGCGCCTGCGAAGAGGTCCAAGGCACTTTTGCTTTGACCATGGAGGGGCGTGGCTTTGACAGTCGTATTTCTGCTGGCACGAAACTGGATGATTTCATGTCGTCCGATTGTGTCAGCTGTGGCGCCTGTGTGCAGGCATGTCCGACAGCGACGCTGCAAGAAAAGTCGGTGATCGAGCTTGGTACGCCGACGAAATCTGTGGTTACGACTTGTGCCTATTGTGGGGTCGGCTGTTCGTTCAAAGCGGAAATGAACGGCGACACTTTGGTGCGCATGGTGCCCTATAAAAACGGCAAGGCGAACCGTGGGCATTCTTGTGTCAAAGGGCGGTTTGCCTATGGCTATGCCAGCCACAGCGACCGCATTTTGTCGCCCATGATTCGCGACAGTATCGATGAGCCATGGCGCGAAGTGTCATGGGACGAAGCAATGGGGTTTGCCGCGAAAAAGATGCATGGCTTGCAAGAGACTTACGGGCAAAAATCCATTGGCGTGATCACATCGAGCCGCTGCACCAACGAAGAAACCTATCTGGTGCAAAAGCTGGCCCGCGCTGTCTTTGGCAATAACAACACCGACACTTGCGCGCGCGTGTGTCATTCGCCCACAGGGTACGGCTTGGGTCAGACTTTTGGCACATCCGCAGGCACGCAAGATTTCGACAGTGTCGAACACAGCGATGTTGTGATCGTAATCGGGGCCAATCCGACAGATGGTCACCCTGTGTTTGCATCGCGGTTGAAAAAGCGCCTGCGCCAAGGGGCTAAGCTGATCGTCATCGATCCACGTCGCATTGATTTGGTGAAGTCAGCGCATATTGAGGCAGCACATCATTTGCCTCTGCGCCCGGGCACAAACGTGGCTGTGGTAACGGCTTTGGCCCATGTGATCGTGACTGAGGGCTTGATGGATGAGGACTACATTCGCACCCGTTGCGATTGGGATGAATTCCTCGATTACGCTGCTTTTGTCTCTGATCCCAAGAATAGCCCAGAGGGCACAGCGCTTTTGACAGGCGTCAATGCGGGCGAACTGCGTGCCGCTGCGCGTTTGTTCGCCAAGGGTGGCAATGGCGCGATTTACTATGGTCTTGGGGTGACAGAACACAGCCAAGGGTCGACAACCGTTATGGGCATTGCCAACCTTGCAATGCTGACTGGAAATATCGGTCGCAAAGGTGTGGGCGTGAACCCCTTGCGTGGTCAAAACAACGTTCAGGGTGCCTGTGACATGGGGTCGTTCCCGCATGAACTGCCGGGTTATCGCCATGTGAAAAACACAGATGCGCGTGATGTGTTTGAAAACCTATGGAACGTCAAAATCGACCCTGAAGCAGGGCTTCGCATCCCAAATATGCTCGATGCGGCTGTCGATGGAACCTTTAAAGGTCTCTACTGTCAGGGCGAAGATATTTTGCAATCTGACCCTGATACCAAACATGTCGCAGCTGGTTTGGCCGCGATGGAATGCGTGATCGTGCATGATCTGTTCTTGAATGAGACCGCCAATTACGCCCATGTGTTTTTGCCTGGATCGACCTTCTTGGAAAAAGACGGGACGTTCACCAACGCTGAGCGCCGCATCAATCGCGTGCGCAAAGTCATGGCGCCGCGCAATGGCTATGGCGATTGGGAAGTGACCCAAATGTTGGCCAATGCCATGGGCGCGGACTGGAATTACACGCACCCAAGCGAGATCATGGATGAGATCGCGATGACGACGCCGTCTTTTGCGGGCGTGAATTACCAGTTGCTCGAAGACAAAGGATCGGTGCAATGGCCGTGCAACGAGGATAGCCCCGATGGCATGCCTTTGATGCATGTTGATGGGTTTATGCGGGGCAAAGGCCGCTTGATGGTGACTGAATATATCGCCACGGATGAACGCACTGGGCCTCGATTCCCGTTGCTTTTGACCACCGGTCGCATTTTGTCGCAATACAATGTCGGCGCACAAACGCGGCGCACTGAGAACGTGGAATGGCACAAAGAAGATGTGCTTGAGGTGCACCCACATGATGCAGAAGTACGTGGTATTTCAGAAGGCGACTGGGTGCGACTGACATCGCGGGCTGGCGAGACATCTTTGCGGGTCACTCTTACTGATCGGGTGAGCACAGGCGTGGTCTATACGACGTTCCACCACCCCGACACGCAGGCCAATGTCATCACGACGGATTATTCGGATTGGGCGACAAATTGTCCTGAGTATAAAGTCACCGCGGTGCAGGTAAGCCTGTCGAATGGTCCAAGCGATTGGCAGGAAGACTATGCGTCTCAAGCCGCGAAATCGCGCCGTATCGTGCCGGCTGCCGAGTAGGGTGGTGACACCGTTTCGACATATATCTGGGCGTGATCTGGCCGAGGAAACGCCTGTCGCGATCAGTTTTAATGGCACGACGCAGGCCGTGATGATGGCTTCTCCGCAAGACCTGAAGGACTTTGCCTATGGCTTTGCGTTGAGCGAAGGTTTTGTGTCTGAGATTGCGCAGATCGAACGGTTTGAAATTGTGACGCATGACAAAGGCGTTGAGGCTCAGCTGTGGCTGAGTGCGAAAAAAGCAGAAGCGCTTGCTGCGCGTCGTCGTAAAATGGCGGGGCCAGTGGGTTGCGGATTGTGCGGCATTGATAGCCTTCATGAAGCGATGCGCGCGTTGCCGAGTTTAAATTCTGTGACCTCTGATCTTGAACAAAGCGATCTTGCCACGGCCAGCGATCACTTGCGCAGTCAACAGCCGCTTCACGATCAAACCCGTGCGGTTCACGCCGCAGGTTTTCTTGTGGCTGGCAAAGGTATCGTGATGGCGCGCGAAGATGTCGGTCGGCACAACGCGCTTGATAAATTGATCGGTGCCTTGATGCGCGCTGGGCGTGATCCTGCGACGGGCGCCTTTGTGATCACCAGTCGGGCCTCTATGGATATGGTGCAAAAAACGGCAATGGCGAGGTGTTCCACCTTGATTGCTGTATCCGCGCCCACTGCATTGGCCGTGGATGTGGCCACAGAGGCAGGTGTGACGTTGGTCGCTTATGCGCGCTCTCCCGAATTTGAAATCTTCTCACATCCCAACCGTATTGAGGCAGGACCTAAAAATGTCACCTGAAACGATGATCCGTATGGCCAATCAGATCGCTGCGTTTTTCAAAACCCAGCCCAAAATTGATCAAGCACAAGGTGTTGCCGATCATATTTCGGATTTTTGGGAGCCTCGCATGAAAGCGCAACTGGTGGCATTTGTCGCCGATGGCGGTGCTGGTTTGGATGATCTTGTGATTGAGGCCAGCCGACGGCTATGACTTAGCTACAGGGAATCACAGCCGTTGGCGTGCGGCGGGTGATGCCTTTTGCCAAGTACATATCGAGACACTTTTTGGTCATTTATGGAAATTACTGCGTAATTTTTGCGCAGTTTAAAAACTTTACCTGAAAGTCGCCTCAAATTCGCAACTGTATAAAGCGGTGCACTTGAACCGTTCTGCATCTAGGCGCATTGCTTTGTTAAGTCGGGTAGAGATGCCCCGCCACAATGATGTGGCAGACATAGATATTTGCTCTCTTTGAGGGCGCAGCAACGGCGCTGCACGTGACCTTTCACAAGGTCAGGGATGCGGTGCCGAGTTTGTCAAACACCCCCGTGTTCCAGCGTGCAAAAGCCGAAATGGGACACGAGTACATGACACAAAAACTCAAACTTGTAGTGGTCGGAAACGGCATGGCACCGGGTCGGATGTTGGAGCATCTGTTCGAGGCGGGCGACGCCTATGAGGTGACGATTTTCAACGCCGAACCGCGTGTGAACTATGACCGTATTATGCTTTCTCCAGTTTTGTCCGGCGAAAAGACTTACGAAGATATCATTATCCATTCAGACGATTGGTACGCTGAAAATGGCGTGACGTTGCACCGTGGTGAGAAGGTGACAAAGATCGACCGTGAGGCAAAAACGGTCACGTCTGAAGGCGGCATCGTCGCTGAGTATGACAAGCTGGTGATCGCAACAGGGTCGAACCCGTTCATTATTCCTGTCCCCGGTCACGAGCTTGATGGCGTATTGGCTTACCGCGATTTGGACGACACGCAAGGCATGGTTGATGCGGCTAAAAAAGGTGGCAACGCAGTTGTCATCGGCGGCGGTTTGCTGGGACTTGAGGCCGCAGCTGGTCTGAAAATGCAAGGCATGGACGTGACTGTCATTCACTTGATGCCGTCCCTGATGGAGCGTCAGCTGGACCCTGCTGCGGGTTTCTTGCTGAAACGCGAATTGGAAAGCCGTGGCATTGAGGTTTTGTGCGAAGCCAACACCAAACAGATTTTGGGCACCGATAAGGTTGAAGGCGTTGAGCTGGCCGATGGTCGGGTGATCGATGCTTCTCTTGTGGTGATGGCCGTTGGTATTCGTCCCAACACGCAACTGGCTGTTGATGCAGGTTTGGAAGTCGGTCGTGGCATCGTCACGGATTCTACGCTGCGCACCTCTGATCCGAATATCTATTCCGTTGGTGAATGTGTTGAAGTGGGCGGTATGGTTTACGGCCTCGTTGCGCCTTTGTACCAAATGGCGCGCGTGATTGCGGCGCATTTGTCAGGCCCAAGTGACGCCGAATTCAAACACACTGAAACCCCAACCAAGCTGAAAGTCACAGGCTGTGATCTCTATTCCGTTGGTGATTTTGGCGAAGGCCCTGATCGCGAAGACATCGTTTTGCGCGATGCGATGCGTGGCACCTACAAGCGGGTCATTTTGAAAGACAACAAAGTGATCGGTGCGGTGTTGTACGGCGATGTCGCGGATGGCGGCTGGTACAACGAGATGCTGAAATCCGGCGAAGACATTTCAGAGATGCGTGAGACCTTGATCTTTGGTCAGGCGTTCCAAGGCGGCGGAGCGGTTGATCCATTGGCGGCTGTCGCAAACATGTCGGATGACGCAGAAATCTGTGGTTGTAACGGCATCACCAAAGGCCAAATCGTGGCCGCGATCAACGACAAAGGTTTGGGCACCTTGGCCGAAGTGCGCGCCCACACAAAGGCGTCCGCTTCTTGTGGCACCTGTACGGGACTGGTCGAAAATGTCATGGGGCTCACCCTAGGCGATACTTTTGTGATCCCAGAAGCCGAAGGCATGTGTGGTTGCACGACACACTCACACGGCGATGTGCGCCGCTTAATCAAAGCGAAAGAATTGAAGTCGATCCCTGCAGTGTTTCAGGAATTGGAATGGTCCACGCCTGAAGGCTGCGCCAAATGTCGTCCAGCGTTGAACTACTATTTGGTTTGCGATTGGCCCGGTGAATACATTGATGACATGCAGTCTCGTTTCATCAACGAACGTGTCCATGCCAACATTCAAAAAGATGGTACATATTCTGTCGTGCCACGTATGTTCGGTGGTCTCACGACCCCTGACGAACTGCGTGCGATTGCCGATGTTGCTGATAAATTCGACATACCAACTGTTAAAGTCACAGGCGGTCAGCGTATTGATTTGCTTGGTGTCAAAAAGGAAGATCTTGTCCCTGTTTGGAAGGATCTGAACGACGCAGGCATGATTTCTGGTGCTGCCTATGCGAAGGGTTTGCGCACCGTAAAGACCTGTGTTGGTAAGGAATGGTGTCGATTTGGCACGCAGGACTCAACGGGTCTTGGGGTCAAGTTGGAGCAACATTTGTGGGGCGCATGGGCCCCAGCCAAGTTGAAACTCGCCGTCTCAGGATGTCCGCGCAACTGTTCGGAAAGCACCTGTAAAGATATCGGGATTGTCTGCGTCGATAGTGGGTATGAGATCCTATATGGTGGCGCTGCTGGGTTGCATATTCAAGGCACCACAAAGCTGGGTGTTGTTCCAACAGAAGAAGATGTGATCGAAATTGTCGGTGCATTGACGCAGTATTACCGTGAAACAGGGTTCTATCTCGAGCGTATCTACAAATGGGCGGATCGTTTGGGATATGACCACATCAAGTCGGTGATCTACGACGATGCTGATGCGCGCAAAGCCTATGCTGAACGATTCGCATTCTCACAAAAATTCTCACAAGTCGACCCATGGGCGGAACGTGTTGCAGGCGCTGAGGCGCATGAATTCGCACCCATGGCTGACCTCAAATTGGAGGCAGCGGAATGAACATCCAAGCCAAAAACTGGGTCGAAGTTGGCCCAATTACAGACATTCCACGCCAAGGATCACGCTGTGTAAAAAACGGCGACATGACCATTGCGGTCTTTCGCACCACAGATGATCGCGTGTTCGCACTCGAAGATAAATGCCCGCACAAAAACGGCCCGCTCAGCCAAGGGATCGTACATGACGGATGCGTCACATGCCCTCTGCACAACTGGGTTATCTCGCTTGAAACCGGTGCTGCACAAGGCGCCGACGAAGGTCAGACGGCTTCGTTTCCTGTCAAGGTTGAGAATGGAATTATCCTCTTGGGCCTCTGATCCGCCTCATCGACAATTCTGATGTCCACCAAGGACACTCTTATTCGATCCAACATGGTGGGTGCCAGTGCTGGCAATATGGTATTCTGTCGCTTGCGGCTTTGAGCACCTAAGGGCGCTGACATCATGACGCATTAAAAAAGGCCCGCTTGTTGCGGGCCTTTTTAATATCTTGACTGTCGAAACGACCCCTTCGAAAGATCGCCGTTTCAAATTCCTAGGCTTGCGCCAAGAATTTACTCTGAGCTGCCGCTGCCGTCAGTGCTCAAAGCAACTGCTACTGCAACGAGACCGAGCAAAATCAATGCTGCGTTGCCACCGAGGGAACCAGAAGAACCAGCTTCAGTTGGAACAACGATAGGAGCTGCTTCAACCATAGGCTCAGAGTAGCCGCCAGCGAAAGAAGCAGAAGCGGAAGCTGCAACGATAGTTGCTGCAAGGATAACTTTTTTCATAACCAAATCTCCATAAAGAGGTATTCACTCGGCTACTGTGCCAAGATCACTCCAGATGTGCCATATTCTCTTTCACATATAAACCCTAAACTTCATTTGCGGTTGTTGTCTTAGGGGGTACTAGTGGCATGGAGGGCACATTTTTAGCGTTTTCCGACCCTATATAGCCAAAACTGATGTTAATTTCCAAAAGTTCCCCCCTAGTGCATGGCTGTGCTATGAGGTTTTCTCTTGAAGCAACTTGCGTCGCGGATAGCCCACAAGCGCGCAAATTCAATTTTTAGGCGAGGATTTAAGTCATGGTAAAAGGTTTGGTATGGCTGATCGTTGCGTACAGCCTCAGCCAGTTTTACAGGTCTTGCTTGGCGGTTTTCGCTCCTGTTCTCAAAGCTGATATTGGCCTCGGGGCCGATCAAGTGTCGACGGCTTTGGGTGTTTGGTTCCTCGCGTTTGCGGCAATGCAAATTCCAGTTGGCTGGCTCTTGGACAACCGATCCCCGCGTAAAACGGCTGCCGTATTTTTGGCAGCTGGGGGTGCAGGCGGCGCAATGGTGTTTGCCATGGCGCAGGGGCCATGGGCCATTTACGCGGCGATGCTGCTGATCGGCATTGGATGTTCGCCAGTTCTTATGGCCTCGTTTTACATTTTTGCCAGAAGCGCACCGACAAATCGATTCGGGACTTTGGCTGGCCTTGTGGTCGGTTTGGGGTCGTTGGGCAATCTTGCGGCGTCGGCGCCACTGTCGTGGACGATGTCTTTGATCGGATGGCGAGGCGCGTGTTGGGCACTGGTCGTCGCAACGATAGCGATCGCCTTTGCACTGTATAAATTCGTCCAAGATCCGCCCATATTGGACCAGTCCGAGACGTCGTCTTCAGGTGGGTTGTCGGCGGTGTTGAAAATCTGGCCGCTTTATCCTGTTTTGGCAATTGCGGGTGTTGCCTATGCCACGCCCGCTGGACTGCGCGGCAGTTGGGCTGGCGGCTACTTATCGGATGTTTACGGTTTGGGCGCAGACGGCATTGGGCGCGTCACATTCTTTATGGCGTTGTCGATGATTGTGGGCGCGCTTGCGTTTGGTCCAATGGATCGGATCATTCGCAGTCGAAAGCATATTGTTCTTTTGGGAACCTCACTGGCATGCGTATGCATCGCTTGGCTTTGGGCCGGTGCGGGTCAGCAGAGTTTGTTTATGGTCACGGTTTTATTGGTGGGGATCGGTTTTTTTGGATCAGCATTCTCACAAATCATGAACCACGGGCGTACACTATTGCCGGCACATTTGACCGGACGCGGTGTGACACTGATCAATCTGTTTTCAATTGGCGGCGTTGGGATTTTCCAAATTCTGACAGGGCGCGTTTTTGTCAGCGCAGCAGTTCAGGGCACAGATAACTTGGTGGCGTACAAAGTGGTTTTCGGACTTTTTGCCGTTTCATTGTGTGTGGGCTGTCTGGTATATCTTTTGAGCAAAGAGCGCGACGATCAAGGATAGCAGATGCGTGAGAATAAAGACGATGTACAAGTCCTTGCGCCAAATCTAAACCGGCGGTTATCGGGCGTAACCACGACTGTTCTGCGGTTGATTCCTGTTCAGGCGCGCAAAATCCATATTCGCGCCACGGGCCTTGGTTTGCCTGAAAATGTACCGCATATTTCATTGTGGCGCGTCTCAGTTTTGCCGCGCAATCGGTGGCGCGTTTGGCATGCGCGCCGCAACAATGAGATGGTCCTTGGGTTGGTTTTCACAAAGCTTCTGCGGCGAAAGTTCAAGCTGTTGTTCACCTCTGCCGCGCAGCGCAATCACAAGCCGTTCACCAAACGCCTGATTTCTAAAATGGATGCGCTCGTGGCGACCTCGCCGCAAGCTGCAAGTTTTCTGGACCACCCTGCGACCGTGATTATGCATGGGATCGATACCGTTGTTTTTCACCCTGCACCGGACAGAATGGCTTTGCGCGCTCAGATGAAGATGCCTTCGGGTTTTTTGATTGGGTGCTTTGGACGCATTCGTCCGCAAAAAGGGCAAGATTTGCTTGTTCAAGCAGCGCTTGAGCTTTTGCCGTCGCGCCCCGATGTGCACATCGTCTTTGCGGGACTAACGACGAAGGAATTTGAACCTTTTCAAGCGGACCTTGAGGCTAAACTGGTTGAGGCGGGTCTTGCAGATCGGGTGACGTTTCTGGGAGAATTGCCATGGGCGGATGTTGTGAAATTGTATCAGACTTTGGATCTCTTTGTGGCGCCTGCACGTCGCGAAGGGTTTGGGTTGACCCCCATTGAGGCGATGGCGTGCGGCACGCCCGCCGTTGCGTGTCACGAGGTTGGTGCGTTTGATGCGCAGATCAAAGAAGGTGTGACAGGGCGTTTGATTGAGAAAGACAATACGCGCGCGTTGACGACAGCCTTATCTGGTTTGATTGATGATCGCGCTGGCACGCAAAACATGCGCGAAGCGGCGCGGGCGCATGTGGAGAAGGATTTCTCAATTCAAAGGGAAGCTGACGCTTTGATTGATACGTATGAAGCACTTTTGACAAATGAATAGGGTTCAATTCCTATACGCGCGGACCCTGCGCCAAGATGCGCCGCTTGGACGTCTATCGGTGACGCAGCAAGCGTTGTTGTCCACTTTGGCTGGTAAATCTGTCGCTGTGATCGGAAATGCGCGGGCCTTGGCACGTACGACGTTTGGTGCAGACATCGACAGCCACGACGTTGTTATTCGCATCAACCGCGCGCCGATGCCGGATGCGGTCAGTCACGGCAGCAAAACCGATTGGCTGGCACTGGCGACGAACCTGTCCTCGGCAGACCGACTTCGGATCAATGCTGCAACGTATCTGTGGATGAGTCATAAGCGCAAACGTTTGGATTGGGCTACGGCGACGTCAAATGGATTTTACCTGCATCCTTTGGCGCAGTTTCACGCGATGAAGGACAGATTGGGGCGCCAGCCCACGACAGGTGCGATGATGATTGATCTTGTGGCGAAAAGTAGCGCGCGCGAGATCAACCTGTACGGGTTTGATTTCTTTTCATCACTATCGTTGTCTGGCCGCCGCACGGCCGATGATGTGCCGCACGATTTTGATTCAGAGGCACAGTACGTCCACGACCTTGTGAAATCAGACCCAAGGGTCACACTTCACCCCATGAAATAAGGCCCATCACGGATTGTGGCTTTACAATTCTGTGCAAATTGGTATCCCCCGTGGCTGTCATTGGACATAAGGAGTACCCCAGATGGGTTATAAAGTCGTCGTCGTTGGCGCCACAGGCAATGTGGGCCGCGAAATGCTAAACATTTTGGCTGAACGCCAGTTCCCTGTAGATGAGATTGCTGTGCTTGCGTCACGTAAATCTCTCGGCACCGAAGTTTCATTTGGCGACAAGACCCTGACGACGAAAGACCTTGCCACGTTTGATTTCACGGGCTGGGACATGGCGTTGTTTGCTGTTGGTTCAGAAGCCACAAAAGAATACGCACCCAAAGCCGCGGCAACTGGCTGTGTGGTCATCGATAACTCGTCTTTGTACCGTTATGACCCTGAAATTCCGCTGATCGTGCCTGAGGTAAACCCTGACGCGATCACGATGTATTCTAACAAAAACATCATCGCGAACCCGAACTGTTCGACCGCGCAGATGGTTGTTGCGTTGAAGCCAATCCACGACCGCGCAAAAATCAAACGCGTTGTTGTGTCCACGTACCAATCTGTGTCTGGCTCTGGCAAAGACGCGATTGATGAGTTGTGGGATCAGACCAAAGGCATGTACGTGCCCGGTCAGGAAAAAGCGCCGAAAGTTTACCCCAAGCAGATCGCGTTCAACGTGATCCCGCACATCGATGTGTTCTTGGATTCGGGTGATACCAAAGAAGAATGGAAGATGATCGTCGAGACGAAGAAAATCATCGATCCATCTATCAAAGTCACCGCGACTTGTGTGCGCGTGCCTGTGTTTGTTGGCCACTCTGAATCGATCAACGTTGAGACAGAAGAGTTCCTCGACGAAGAAGAAGCGCGCGATATCTTGCGCGAGTCTCCTGGTATTTTGGTTGTCGATAAGCGCGAAGATGGTGGTTACGTCACGCCTGTTGAATGTGTTGGCGATTTCGCGACCTTCATTTCGCGCATCCGCCAAGATGTGACTGTCGAAAACGGCCTGAACATGTGGTGTGTCTCTGACAACCTGCGCAAAGGGGCTGCTTTGAACGCAGTTCAGATCGCCGAGTTGCTGGGCCGTCGGGTGCTCAAAAAAGGCTAATCGCGTCTTTCGTGATTGCAAAGTTTACAAGGGGTGCTTTCGAGCGCCCCTTTTTCGTGCGCGCATGACATCGGCAACGAACCGCCCCTTTGATGCAATGCGCAATCTTGCGCCTTGTGATTGCGGCGGGGGCATAGAACACTCTGATCAGCCAATCGGAGGAAGACATGACCCCCAAATTGATTTCAACACTCTTCGCAATTTCATCCGCCACAGCACTTGTACCTTGCGTGGCATTCGCCGACCTGTTCGAAGCGCGTAGCACCGTTTCCGAGGCAACCATTTATGTGCGAGGTGCCAGTGTCCTGCGCGAGGCGACGCTTTCGCTTCCGGCAGGGACGCATCAGATCACTTTTCGAGATATTCCGCTGAACTTTAGCACGCTTGAGGCGGACAGCCTGCAAACGCAGGTGAGCAGTGGCGTCCTTGGCCAAGTGTCTGTTGGATCTGAGACGCTGGATGAACGCGACTATCGTGCAAGCGTCAGCGACCTGCCAGAGTATGCGGTTTATGTTGAGATCGAAGACAAGCTTGCGCAGGCCGAGCAAGACGTGGACCTCATAAACCTAGAAATTACCGCCGCGGACGATGCGTTGCGGTTTATCAGCGGTCTTGTTGCTCCTGATACGGCGACGGCGGCTGAGGTGGCGGAGTTTTCGCAAATGGTGCGGGCGCAATCGCTTGAGGCCCGTTTGGCGGCGCAAGATGCGCGAGTGCGCTCGCGTGCTGCGGCTGAGATTGTTGCCGATCTGAAGCTGGATTTAGACGCTGCTGAAGCGGCGTTGGCCAAGATCGTACCGATGGACAATGACCGCTTGCGGATTACGTTTGACCTGACGCTTGATGCGCCAACGGACGTCGACGTGTCTTTCAAATATCTCACCGAAAGTGCCAGTTGGGCGCCCACGTACCAAGCGACGCTCGATACTGTCGAAAACACGTTGGCGCTCGAACGCACGTTGGCCGTGTTGCAAGGCACAGGGGAGTCTTGGCTGGATGTCGACCTGAGTGTCTCGACCGATATGCCATTTCAAAGCGTCGCGCCAAGTGAGGTGTACGAATATATTCGCCGTCTCACTGACCCCTATCAAACGCGAAGCTTGCAGAAAGTGGAAATGGCGGACGCCACTATGTCGTTGGCAGAGCCGATGATGGAAAGGCAATCGGGCGCCGTCGCAGAGACCGCAAGTGTTCGCAGTTATGGCCTCAGCCAGTCTTACGATTACCCGCGCCCCGTTACGTTGTTGTCGTCAAATGAGGCGCACACGGAACTGGCGTTGGATGCGATTTCGCTCGTACCAGATCTCACCTTGCGCGCTGTGCCACTGTACAATGACGCGGGGTACCTAATCGCCGATGTGACCAACGACAGTGGTGAAGCGTTGCTACAAGGTCCTGTGAAGTTGTTTCGTGATGGCGCCTACATTGGGTCGCACCACTTGAGCAGTGTTGTGGACGGTGCAGAGTTTACAATGCCCTTTGGTCGTGTTGACGGGGTCAAAGTGAGCCGCGTGGTTCTGGATCGCAACGAAGGTGACCGCGGGTTTATTTCTAAGTCCAACCAGACATCAAGCAACGTGCGCATCGATGTCGAAAACCTGACAAGTCGTGCGTGGCCTGTTGAAGTTTTGGACCGCGTGTCTGTGTCAGAGCAAGACGATCTTGAGGTCAGATGGACAGCGCGTCCGATGCCAACAGAGCAAGACCTAGATGATCGTCGCGGCGTTTTGAGTTGGCGCTTTGATCTAGGGGCAGGTGCTTCAAAAAGCATAGAACTTGATGAAAACCTGCGGTGGCCCGAGGGGCAAATCCTGCGCTAGAGGTCACGAGATTTATGGCCTGAAACCAAAATCGGCGGCACCGTTACAACGGGCCGCCGATTTTTTGGTTCGAATTTCTTTAAGTTACACAGGCACGAATGACCGTGATTTTGATTCATATTGGTGCAAAGACCCGTCTCCGATGTCGTTCCACAGGCCGTGCAGAGTCAAGCTGCCATCTTCCACGGCACTTTGTACGAAGGGAAACGTAACAAGGTTCTCCAACGACACAAGCACAGCTTCTTTTTCAAGCGCGCGTGTCCGGTCTTGTTCGGGCAGTGACGAAATACGGTCATAGCCAGGGCGCATAATGTCCATCCAGCGGCCCACAAAAGATGATTTTTCTTCAAGCTCTGGCGCAAGACCTGCACACATGTCGTGACACCCTTTGATGCCGCCGCAATTGGAATGACCCAAAACAACAATATGTGCCACTTTCAGCGCGGTGACGGCATATTCAATCGCAGCAGAGGTACCATGGTGGTCGCCGTCTTGCGTAAAGGGTGGCACCAAATTGGCGATATTGCGGTGAATAAAGAACTCGCCTTCGTCCGCACCAAAGATAGACGTCACATGCACACGTGAGTCGCAGCACGAAATGATCATAGCGCGTGGGCGCTGCCCTTCTTCAGCAAGGCGGCGATACCAAGCCTTGTTGTCGGCGTAAGCGGTGGCCTTCCACCCATGATAGCGCTGAACCATATAGCCAGGCAGGTTTTTAACATACTGCATTAGTGGTGAATCTCCTGAAATATGGGGAACGAATTTCGCCAAACATATAGATAATTTGAGCGGAATTCGAGGGAAAAAACTGCGGGGTCTAAACCTTTTCTTGAGCCTCTTGCATCAATTTGAACGTGCAGCACGTGGGGGCGTGCATAATTTAGGATTGAGATAAGATGGTGGTGAGAACAATGCGGCCCGAAGCGGTCGTACAAGTTGATAGAGAACGTTTGGATCATCTCTATGCGCAGTTGGGGGCATCCAACGCAGAACAGATCGTTTCACGGGCCATGGAAGAACTCGCGGCGCGGTTGGATAAGGTCGAAGGAAGCTACAAAAAGGGTCAGTTCGGCGAAATGCAAAAGGCAGCGCGCTCAATGATCGCCATATCCGAACAGATCGGAATGGAAACATTTGCGCGTGTCGCGTCAGACGTAAACATGTTGGCTACGCAAGATGACGGGGCGGCCTTGGCTGCCACTGTTGCGCGGCTAAAGCGCATCGGTGAAAGATCGCTTTTGGCCGTGTGGGACCTCCAAGACGCATCTGTTTAGCGGGTTGGTGCACAAGGGATCGGGTTGCGCATCGCGATCCGGCTTGCAGGTGGCGTTGGATTGGCTAGGTTGAGGAGAAACACTCACGAGAGCTTGTCCAATGCCATTTTTCAATACCGACACGTCTACCAAATCCGTTCCTTTGTATCTTGTGATGAAATCCGATCTAGATGCTTTGATGTCGTCGCTATCCGATGAAGACGCATCGTGGCTCAAGGCCAATGGGTTTTCTGGCGCTTCAGGCAGTCTTTGCATTTTGCCATCGAAAGACGGGATTGGCGGGGCTGTCGCTGGGCTTGGAACGCAAAAGGATCTCGTACGTACGCGATTTGCATTGGCGACTGTGCGCGGCAAACTGCCAAAGGCCGTGTACCATCTGGAAACTGACCTCACCGGCGTGCAGTTGGACGAACAGCTTCTGGGATGGCTTTTGGCAGAGTATGTTTTTGACCGGTACGCTGAAAAATCGCGCCCAAAGGCACAGCTCACTGCGCCGAAAGACATTGATGCCGCGCGCCTTGAAGCCATCGCGCAGGGTGAGTTTTTAACGCGTGACCTGATCAATACACCCGCCTCAGATATGGGTCCGGCAGAGCTTGAAGATGCGGCGAACGCGCTCGCGCAAGACTTTGGTGCGCAATTCACGACGATTCAAAGTGATCGACTTTTGAATGAAAACTTCCCCATGATCCATGCAGTCGGGCGCGCCTCACCCCGTGCGCCACGTTTGATCGATATGCGTTGGGGCACACAGGGTCCAAAATTGACCTTGGTGGGCAAAGGCGTGTGCTTTGACACTGGTGGACTGAATCTTAAGCCCGGCGCATCTATGGGGCTGATGAAAAAAGATATGGGTGGTGCCGCAACTGTGTTGGGGTTGGCGCATATGATTATGGCGCTTGATTTGCCGATTCAACTGCGCGTTTTGATCCCTGCGGTGGAAAACTCGGTGTCCGGCAACGCGTTTCGGCCGCAAGATATTTTACCCTCTCGAAAGGGTTTGACGGTCGAAATCAACAACACGGATGCCGAAGGACGGCTGGTGCTCGCGGATGCACTGGCTTTGGCCGATGAGGAAGAAACAGACTTGATCGTGTCGATGGCGACATTGACGGGCGCTGCACGTGTGGCTGTCGGCCCTGATCTTTCGCCATTTTACGCAACTGAAACCGACGATGCGGCTGCCTTGAAAAAAGGGGCGATGGTTGCAAGCGACCCTGTGTGGGAAATGCCGTTTTGGGATCCATATGAAGCAGCTATTGAACCGAGCATAGCAGATTTGGACAATGCGCCCGCTGGCGGTATGGCTGGATCGATCACAGCGGCATTGTTCCTGCGCCGCTTCGTGACCAAAACGCCGCGCTATATGCATTTTGACATTTATGGATGGTGTCCGTCCGCTTTGCCGGGGCGCCCAAAAGGTGGCGTAGGCATGGGCGCGCGCGCGCTTTTGGCTGCTTTGCCGGACTTGTTGAAGTATGAGTGATCGGCGCACCACCCCTGCAAATGCGCGCGTGGCCTTGTTTGGACATGCCTCAAATGGCCAAACAGAAGTCGCAGCGATAGAGGCCTCGGTTTCTAAACCGGTCGCCGATCTACGGCGTGCGCCGAACGGTGCGCGCGATCGCCAGCTTCTTATGGGCGAGCGCTTCGAGGTGCTTGAGCGCCATCAAGGTTGGGCCTTTGGCCGTGCGGCACGTGATGGTTATGTGGGATATATTGCGGAAGGCGATCTTGGATTTCCGTTTCAGCCGACGCACTTTATTTCTGCACGCGCGAGTCACCTTTATCCCGAGGATGATTTTAAGTCAGAGGCCGGTGAAGCCATATCTTTTGGGACGCAAATCTGTGTGGTCGATGAGCGTCGCAAATTTGTGGAAACGGACACTGGCCACTTCGTGCCCAAAGCGCATGTGCGTTTGAAAGCGCGACCCTTTTCAGATCCGGTTCCCGTAGCACAGCTCTTTTTTGGCGCGCCGTATCTTTGGGGCGGTAATTCAAGCTTTGGCATTGATTGCTCTGGCTTGGTGCAGGCGAGTTTATTGGCGTGCGATATTGCGTGTCCAGGTGACAGCGATCAGCAGATGAGCGTGGGCCAAGATGTGTTTGGGTCTGGATTCGCGCGCGGCGATTTACTGTTTTGGAAAGGCCATATCGCGATTTGCGTTGATGACGAAACACTGATTCACGCCAATGCGCATCACATGGCGGTGGCGTATGAGCCGATTGCAAAAGCCATTGCGCGGATTGAAGCCCAAGGGGATGGTCCACTGACGGGGCATCGGCGGTTGAGTTAAGTGCTATTGTTCGACGCTGCGGATGAGTTTGCGTTCCAACACGCGCAGCACTTTTCGCAAATCATGCCCACGTCTTAAAATGTGACCGTCCATGGCGATGATGCAATACATGCCTTGGCGATTGCGCAAACTGGGTCTTTTTTCTATGCGATACATTGGGTTTTCAGCGGTTCTGCGGAACACCGAAAACACAGCGACATCTTTGAGAAATGACATGCCGTAGTCGCGCCATTCGCCCGCTGCGACCATTTTGCCATATAGCCCCATAATCGCGCCCAGCTCGTGCCGGTCGAACGCAACTTTGTCGTGTGGATTTTTCTGCCCCGGAAAGGGTGTCGGCATCGTCATGCTTTCAAAGTGAGCCCATTGCGCCGATAAATCAAGGGACTGCCCAAGGTGATTTGCGCTGCCACGCCTTTTGCCTTGGTATTGCCATGAAAAAGCCTTTGAATTTCTTGCGCGTATCCTCATTTGACCAAAATATGATGCGATGATTTGGATAAGCACGAATGTGCTTTCCCCGAGGTCGCCGCTAACGGCCCCCACAACTTGGTGGCCTCGGGGTTCCATTGCGAGAGAGGGATTGGGTCCAAAATCGACTTGGTAATTTTGCGCATATGGCGAGACGCAATTTTGGTGTATAATCCCGTCACAGGCGCTTAGAACGTGCGCCTCGTTGCTCTTTATTTTTGTACAGGTGGAAGAAAATGAAAAAACTCCTCACAACATCAGCCGTTTTGATCAGTGTTGCAGCAGCGGTGTTTGCGCATTCTGGGGTCGAGAACCAAGCGGTCGCGGATCGCATGGCGGGAATGAAAACGATTGGCGCCTCGATGAAAACGCTGGGTAGCATGGCCAAAGGTGCTGTCGAATTTGACGCTGTTGCGGCGCAGGCGGCAGTTGATGCTGTTGCGGCAAAGGCGGCTGCGATACCTGTTTTGTTTGAAGCTCAAGAATCGGACCCAATGAGTGAAGCCAAAGCTGACATCTGGACAAATTGGGATGATTTTGTCTCGAAAGCTGCGGCACTTGAGAGTGCTGCAAAAGGGGTCTCGATTACGGATGCCGCATCCGTGCGCGACGCGATGGGTGCGATCGGGGGCTCTTGCAAAGGGTGCCATTCAAAATACCGGATGTAGTTTGATCCGTACTTCATAAAGAAAAGCCGCACGGCATGCGACACCGTGCGGCTTGCTATCGAGGTCTGATTTGGACATCCTTTGGAAGAGATTCACCATCGAATTTTCCAAAGGAGTAGGCCGATGATTCCAGGATTTGCACAGAGAAAACGGTTTTCTGATCTCTCGGAGCAGGACGTCATCGCATTGGCGATCTCGTCGGAAGAAGATGACGCCCGCATCTACCGGACCTATGCGCAGAAATTGCGCGACGAGTTCCCTGATAGTGCGGCGCTTTTTGATGATATGGCGGCAGAGGAAGACGAGCATAGGTCAGTATTAATCGCTCTGCACCAAAAGCGGTTCGGCGACACGATTCCGATGATCCGCCGTGAACATGTTTCAGGATACTATGCGCGCAAGCCTGTGTGGCTTATCGAAAACTTGTCTTTGGATCGTATCAGATCCGAAGCGCGCGGCATGGAGCAAGCAGCAGAAGCTTTTTATCTTAAGGCGGCGGCGCAGACGACCGATGCCGCGACGCGCGATTTGCTTGGGAAATTGGCTGCGGCAGAGGCGACGCATGATCAAAAAGCCGGCGCCATGGAAGACACGCATCTGAACGAGAGTGCGCGCTCCAATGAAGACAGCGATGCGCATCGCAAATTCATTTTGACATGGGTGCAACCGGGTCTTGCGGGTCTGATGGACGGGTCTGTTTCGACCCTTGCCCCGATTTTTGCGACGGCCTTTGCCACTCAAAACACGCATACGACCTTTCTTGTTGGTTTGGCTGCGTCTGTTGGCGCGGGCATTTCGATGGGGTTCACGGAAGCTGCGTCTGATGATGGTCAGCTGTCAGGACGGGGATCGCCAATCAAACGTGGCATTGCCGCTGGGGTCATGACCACAATTGGCGGATTGGGGCATACTCTGCCCTATCTGATTCCTGATTTCTGGACGGCAACGATCACGGCGATCTTGATTGTATTTGTCGAACTTTGGGCGATCGCTTGGATTCAAAACAAATACATGGAAACGCCAATCATGCGGGCCGTTTTTCAGGTTGTTTTGGGGGGCGGACTGGTTTTTGCCGCTGGTGCTTTGATCGGGGGCGGGTAAACTTGTTGCAAAGGAGACCCCTGTGACGGACACCCCAGAACCAGCTGCGCCAAAGTTACCAAAGATCTATATTGATGCAGATGCTTGCCCCGTCAAGGACGAGGCCGAAAAGGTGGCGACGCGACACAAAATTTCGTGTCTTTTTGTGTGCAATGGCGGACTGCGCCCATCGCCAAACCCTTATGTTGAAATGATTTTTGTTCCAGATGGCCCCGATGTGGCCGACATGTGGATCGCGGATCGTGCTGGCGTTGGCGATGTTGTGGTGACGGGCGATATCCCGCTTGCGGCCAAAGTGGTGGAATCTGGTGCGCGGGTGATCAAGCACAACGGCGAACCGCTGACGACTGCCAATATTGGCAACGTGCTGGCGACGCGGGATTTGATGGCGGATTTGCGTGCCTCTGATCCGTTTCGTCAAGGCGGCGGCAAACCATTTTCTAAAGCAGATAGATCAAGATTTTTGGACGCATTAGAGCGCGCCGTGCAGGCTGCAAAAAGGGATTTAGCATGACTGTTGATATTGTTGTTTTTGACATTGGAAATGTGTTGATCGAATGGCAGCCAGAGCGACATTACGACAGTGTCATAGGTAAAGATCGACGCAAAGAAATGTTCGCGGCGGTCGATTTGCATGGCATCAATGACAAGGTCGATTGTGGCGCACCATTTCGTGCAACGATTGAACAAGCCACTGAAGATTATCCTGAATTCAAAGACGAAATTCTCATGTGGTATTTCGATTGGATCAATATGGCGACCCCAGCGATTCCGCACTCTGTGGCTTTGATGCGTGCCTTGCGGGCTAAGGGCGTTCGGGTTGTGGCTTTGACAAATTTTGGCATTGAAAGCTTCGAGTTTGCTGAAACAAAATATCCGTTTCTGACCGAGTTTGATAAAACTTATGTGTCAGGGCGTATGGGCTGTGTGAAGCCACATAGCTTGATTTACGAGATGCTTGAGGCCGGCGAGCAAGCGACTGGCGCGCAGTTTTTGTTCGCCGATGACCGTCAGGAAAACATCAACGCGGCGATGCGCCGTGGCTGGAAAACCCATCTGTTTAATGGGCCATCAGGATGGGCGCAGCGCTTGGTCTTTGAAGGCTTGCTGACGGATGCAGAGGCGGCAGGTTAAGAAAACACCTTGGCGACGCGTTGGCCCAATGGCACTTCTTTGATTGGCAAATGGACCACGGCAGAGAAAATGCCCACGCCAACGCCGACCCACCAAACAGCCGTGTAATCGCCGTAAATGTCGTAAAGACGCCCGCCGAGCCACACCCCTAAGAATGCGCCAAGTTGGTGCGAGAAAAAAACGATTCCATACAGTGTGCCCATGTAACGCAGCCCGTAAATATGCGCGATGAGACCGGATGTGAGGGGCACCGTTGCCAGCCACAATGCGCCCATGACCAGCGAGAACAGCAACACAGATGCAGGTGTGATCGGGGACAGAATAAAGGCGATCGAAGCGACGGCGCGCAGCGCGTATATGCTTGTAAGTAGGTATTTCTTTGGCAGTCTGTTCCCCAAGTAACCCGCGAGCAACGTGCCGCCAATGTTGGCCGCGCCGATCACGGAAATCGAGATAGCGCCAAGCGCAGAGGTTGAGGTGATGCCAAGCCCCGCCAGCAATCCGCGAGGATCAATCGCGCCGCACATTTCGGTAACCAGCGCAGGAAAATGCGCCGTGAAAAAGGCCAGTTGATACCCGCAAGAAAAGAAGCCAAGGAAAATAAGTGTAAAGCTTGGGTCCTTGAAAGCCTTTGTCAAAATTTGTCCTAGGCTTTCTTCCAGCTCGGTCTTGGTCGCCATTTGCGGTGAGCGCATCCACGGGAGCGCCAAAAGGGACGTGAGCACGGCGGCCGCGAAGAGCAAGAAGACCTCTTGCCAGCTCATAAAGCCAAGCAGCCATTCAGCAACAGGCGCACCAAAGACCTGACCTGCGGAGCCTGCTGCAGTTGCAATGGCCAAGGACATGGAGCGATTTTCTGTCGATGAGGCACGCCCCACCACGGCCAAAATCACGCCGAACCCCGTGCCAGCAATGCCAAAACCGATGAGCGTTTCATAGAATTGATGCGCTTCGGGCGTGACCGCGAAAGACGACAAAACCAGACCCGCTGCGTATAAAAGTGCCCCCAATATGATGGCTTTGCGGTCGCCGACGCGTTCGGCCAAGGCGCCGAACAGCGGCTGCCCAATGCCCCAAAACAGGTTTTGAATAGCAATCGCCATCGAAAACTCTGCGCGCGGCCAATTGAATTCTGTCGCAATTGGAATTTGGAACACCCCAAAGGACGCGCGAATGGCGAAGCTGACCAAAATGACTGCACAGCCCGCGACAAGAACGGGGGTGATCAGCGGTGCGCGCGTGTCGGTCATGGGGAACTCCTTTGTGCACAATCTATCGACTTTGTTGCGCGTGGCGTCAAACAATTGATTGGCATGGCGCACATCATCTTTTCTTATGGAACTTCGGGCAGTATGGGTATGTCATGGTTAGTTTGACACAAGTTTACAAAGCCCGCGTCGCCGATGGCTCGTTGCGCGCTGATCCCGCTCAAGAAGCAGTGTTGCCGCTGTTTGATCGTTTGCAACAGGATTTGGCGACCGCATCTGTCGGCAAACGCGGTTTGCTGTCATTGATTGGCGGGCGCAAGAAGCCGCAAACGCCCAAAGGTTTGTACATTTGGGGCGGTGTTGGTCGTGGCAAGTCGATGTTGATGGATTTGTTCCACGAGCATTCGCCGGTGCCATCGCGCCGCGTCCACTTCCATGCCTTTATGCAAGAGGTACAAGCGCAGATTTTCGAGGCGCGTAAAAAGGGTATCGCGGACACGATTGTGCCTGTGGTTGATAAGGTCGCCGAAGACGTGCGGTTGCTGTGTTTCGATGAGATGCAAATCACGGATATTGCGGATGCGATGATTGTCGGACGCTTGTTCGAGGGGCTGTTTGAACGCGGCGTGACTGTGGTGACGACGTCCAATCGCGTGCCCGATGATTTGTACAAGAACGGTCTTAATCGGCAGTTGTTTTTGCCCTTTATCGAGATCATCAAAGACAAGCTTGAGGTGCACCATTTGCACTCGCCTGTCGATTATCGCCAAGGACGTCTGACGGGAACACCCGTGTACTTTAGCCCGATCAATGATGACACACGAACGACTATCAACGATATTTGGACAGACCTTACAGGGGGTGTGTCGGATGGTTTGACCATCAAGGTGAAAGGGCGTGATGTAAATCTGCCCAAGTTTCACAACGGCATTGCTCGCGCGACCTTTTGGGATCTGTGCGGTCAAATGTTTGGTCCCGGTGATTACTTGGCCATCGCTGATGCAGTGAAGCTGTTGATTATCGAAGACATTCCACGGCTGGGCCGCGGTAACTTTAATGAAGCCAAACGATTTGTGACGCTTATCGATGCGCTTTATGAGGCCAAAGTGCGCGTTGTGGCCAGTGCCGTTGACGAGCCTGAGAGCCTTTATATTGAAGGGGCAGGTGTCTTTGAATTTGAACGTACGGCGTCGCGCTTGCGTGAAATGCAGGACAAAGACTGGGCCACAGAAGGCGCTGACTAGGTCAGCTGTTTTCGCGCAAGATTGTACCCGCAAGGTACAATGATCCGCAGATCAAAACCCGTGCCTGCGGATCGCGGGCCACAATGGTTTCAAGGGCGTCCTGAACACTTTCACTTTCAATGGCAGTCATGCCTGCGTCTTTCGCGAAGCTGGCCGTTTCCGCCGACGTAAGCGTTGCCGTTTCACCCGGAATCGAGACGGCGAACAGAGTTTCTGAGTGGCGCGCGAGTGGTGTAAGATAGCCGGTGATGTCCTTGGTGTTCAGCATGCCGCAGATCAAATATGTGGGCCGCTTGGGCAGGCGATCCATGGCTTCGGCCAGTGCCAATCCTGCGGCTGGGTTGTGTCCACCATCAAGCCAGATTTCACCCTGCGGGGCGGCATCGATCAGCGGTCCCTTTTTCAGGCGCTGCATGCGCGCGGGCCATTCGGCTTTGGTCACAGCTGCTTCCAACGCCACATCTGGCATCTCTAGATGACGCAAGGCAGCAAGGGCGATGCCCGCGTTTTGCACTTGGTGTTTGCCGATGAGCGCAGGCAAGGGCAAGTCGCGCAAACCAGTTTCGTCTTGATAAATAAGGCGACCATGTTCTTCGCCGACGTGCCAATGCTGACCATAGACCAACAGCGGTGCACCAAGGCGGGCTGCGCGTGCTTCGATCACTTCAAGCGCCGCATCGGTTTGCGGGCCCACCACGCAAGGCACGCCGCGCTTGATGATACCGGCTTTCTCGGCTGCGATTTGTTCGATCGTATCCCCAAGGAATTGGGTGTGGTCGATGGAAATGGGCGTGATGACGGTCAAGGCAGGTTTGGCCACGACGTTTGTGGCGTCGAGGGTGCCGCCGAGGCCAACTTCCAGCAAGGTGTAATCAGCAGGAGTGCGCGAAAAGGCGAGCAAGCCTGCGACCGTTGTGATTTCGAAATAGGTGATGTTCTCGCCATTGTTCGCGCGTTCACATTCTTCCAAAATCTCTTGCAACATCTCTTCTGAGATCAATTCGCCTGCAAGACGGATACGTTCGTGAAATCGCGCCAAATGCGGGGATGTATAGGCGTGAACGGTATTCCCAGCACTCTCAAGTCCCGCGCGGATCATGGCTTGGGTGGACCCTTTGCCATTGGTGCCTGCGATATGGATGACAGGCGGCAGCTTGTCTTGCGGATTGTCGAGTGCGTCCAGCAGTCGCCACACGCGATCAAGCACAAGGTCAATCACTTTGGGGTGCAAAGACATCAGGCGATCAAGGATGATATCGGAACGCATGCGAGGACCTGTGATTTCGATGTGGGAATTGTGAGAGTGGGTTCGCCGCACTGTTGATGCGATGAACCCATTAGGTGGAAGTGCTGGCGGCGAAGCACGCCATTGGGGCTTCGCCGATACTTTTATTTGGCTTTTTTGCCAGATTTTTTGGCGGGCGCTTCGGCCTCAGCCGCTTCTGGCGCTGGGAGTTCGATTGCCTCGGTTGGTGCCGGAAGATCTGCGACAACTGCAGGTGGCAGGCCGCCAAGCATGCGCAAAATCGTGACCAATTCATCTTTCATTTTGGAACGGTGCGTGACGCGGTCGAGCATGCCGTGATCCAAAAGGTATTCAGCACGCTGGAAACCTTCAGGTAGTTTTTCACGGATGGTTTGTTCGATCACACGTGGCCCAGCAAAACAGATCAACGCGTTTGGTTCAGCGATTTGAACGTCGCCGAGCATCGCGTAAGACGCTGTTACACCGCCAGTTGTCGGGTGCGTGAGCACAACGATGTAAGGCAGGTTGGCTTCTTTGAGCATCTCAATCGCAACGGTCGTGCGCGGCATTTGCATGAGGGACAAAATACCCTCTTGCATGCGTGCGCCACCAGCTGCCGAGAACATTACGAAGGGGCGTTTCAACTCAATCGCGCGTTCGACACCTGCGATAAACGCGTTGCCGACGTACATGCCCATGGACCCACCCATGAAGGAAAAGTCTTGCGCTGCTGCAACGATAGGCGTGCGGCCCATTTCGCCTTCTGCAACAAGCATGGCGTCTTTTTCACCAGTCGCTTTTTGCGCGGCTTTCATGCGATCAGGGTACTTTTTCTGGTCGCGGAATTTCAAAGGATCTTCGACGACAGCTGGGACTTCAACTTCTGTAAAGATCCCACCATCAAACAATGCGCCAAAGCGTGCACGTGGTGTGATGTGCATGTGGTGATCACAGTTGGTGCAGACGTTCAAATTGTCAGCCAATTCGCGGTGAAACAGCATGCTTCCACACTCTTTGCACTTCGTCCAAAGGTTGTCAGGTGTATCTTGGCGCGAAAACAACGAATTGATTTTCGGGCGGACGTAGTTGGAAATCCAGTTCATGCGTGAGCCTTTGGCCGAAGTCTGCGTTAAGATTCAAATAAGACGCAATGAGAGGAATTGCAATCAACGCTTGAGGGCAATGCGCGCAGTTAGCCACGTTAAAAGCAAAAATAAGACCTCGATTGCGATCAAATACGGGTTTGAATAGGCTTCTGTCAGATCCATATCTCTGGTCCATAGGCCAAATCCTGACAGTTGACCCGCCACAGGCATAAACAACATTGCCAATAAGTTATTGGCAAGATGCAAGGCAATGGCGGGGCCGAGCGAGCCGCTGCGTGCGGTGAGGTCCCCCACGACAAGACCAAACAGCGTGGCCCACAGAATCGGTAACAGGGCCGCGTAGCCATCAAGCTCCGGGGACATGTGGCCGAGGCCAAACAACAAAGCGGGAATGATCATGCCGAGCGCGTAAGAGCGCGTTGCGCCAATGACTTGCGTCTGCAAATAGCCGCGAAACAGCAGTTCTTCTGCCGTGACTTGCACTGCGACGCAAATGATGGCGAGTGGCATCCATGCGAGCCAAGCGCCCAAAGACAGTTGCCGAGTAAGGGTTCCCGCTGCGTCAGGCATCGGAATCAACACAATCACAGCCGAGAGGACCAGAATCCACTTCAGCACGCCCCAAAACTGCGCGCGCAAAAGATTTGAAGGCCCTGTGAGGTCACTCAGGCGCCGGTGCGCCATCTTTTTGGACAAGAGCACTGTGGAGACGATCATAAAGGCGAAGCTGGCCAATACCACAAAGAGGCCGCCTTGCGTGGCACCGATTTCGGTGCCCGTGTTTGCTGCGTCGATTGCAGACAGTTCAGGGGCAAGCAATGCGATTAATCCGATGCTCGTGGGCATCAAAATGACGGTGACAGCAAAAGACGCCAGCAACACCACAGCTATACGCCAAAAGGCTGGCTTTCTTTGGGCTGACGCCAGCATTCCCGCATATGCACTGTAGTTCATTATTTTCCCCAGAATTTTGATTTCGGTGATATCAGCCACGGGGCTTTATGCGCAAGAAATCGCTTTTGGGCATACTAGGCAACCCTTGTGCCGCATAGATGCGCTATGTATTTGGCGGGCGATAGTGAGCGAAGGTGTTCGGCATGAAGTTTAAAACTGTTGGCGTTGCAATGTTAGCGTGCTTGGGCTTGGCTGGGTGCCAGCTCGCACTGCCCGCAGCAGGCGTGACCAACTCTGATCATGTCGCAGGTCAAACCTCTGTGCGCCTCGCTTCATCAGACCTTATTGTGACAGCGCCAGACGGCTTTTGCGTAGACCAGAATTCGGTCAAAGATACGCAAAGGGTTGGGTTTGTAATGATGGCAGATTGTGCTGCGTTACACGGAACAGCTGCCCGAGGCGCATCATTGAAGCTGGTCATGTTGACGGCCTCAGTCTCTACGCCTCTTGGGGATGCAGCCCGTTTGCAATCTCAAACATTGGCACAATTTTTCGAAACAACTGAAGGCCGAGCCGTTTTGTCACGCAGTGGGGATCCGAGCCAAGTGTCTGCAAATGCAAGCGTGTTAAGCGGCGATATCTTGGTGCTGCGAGCCAGTGACACATCTCCAACGCTTCACAAAGGGTTGGCGCAAGACGAATCAAGGGTGATTGTCATTGCAAAGGGGCGATTGGTTTCGCTGACGGGGATTCCGTTGATCGCGACGCATGCCGCTCGAAACAATGCGGATGCACTGGTTATTGAACTTGCGCGTCAACTTAAGGCTGACAATTCAGACAGCTAGCTTTAAATTTCTGTCACGAAGTGGCATAGAAGATTAGAAGTCAGTGATTAAGGTGTCGTCATCTTTTCTTGGCAATTTGGTGTGAAAGTAAACAAGCCGCGCATGAGACTGGGCAATCCAAGATCGTAAGCGACAGCGCATTGCAACACGCAGGGCGCAGTAAAACTGAGGCATGTAAAAACATTATGGGTTCGCGCATTAGCAAACTTTTGAAACGCTATTTGAACACCTTGTCCTTGGGGCAATGGGGTCAACTTGGTGACAATGTTCAAGACCTTAGCATCTTTGAGTTACGTGAAGAACGCTCACACGCCCGCGCTTTGAAAATGCAGTTGAACAAGTTTCTGTTCGAGGCAGATGCGCGTTTGGTGCTTCCTGCAGTTGGCTCGAACGCCATGCAAGTGCCGCACCACACCGATTGGTCAAACCGTCCTGAAATCTGGCGAGGTCCGATTACACCTCAAGGAGGGGCATCGGTCGCGAACAAAACGCAGATCGGCTCGGGCGCAGTTTTGTTTCATGATTGTCGCGTTTCAGAGCTAAGCTATAAGCAAGTTCGAAACACCTCGTCAGAAGATCTTGCGCCGTTTGGCTTGAGCCTAGAAATCTTTCGTTTTGATGGGAATTTCTTGTCATTGGCTTTGGACATGCCGGACACCGTCCGCGCGGGCCTGAGCAAAGACTTCATCTTTCGCATTGATTGCAGCGTCGATGTCGAGAAGCCCGTCAAAATCACGGCGCGTCTCAATGTGAAACATGGTCCCAATGTGGAACAAATTTTGCGTGAATTGCCTCTGGATGATGCTGGCATGTCAGCTGAATTCGACCTCGCTTACACCAATTTGAACGAAAAACGCGTTGAGAAAGTATGGATCGACTTTATCTTTGGCGACCCAGAAATGAACCGTATTGTATTACGCGATCTCACCTTTTCTCGCCGTCCGCGCGCAAACCTGTAAGGAACGAACATGAGCGACATCAAACTCGTTAAAACGCGATTGCATGCTGGTGTGTGGCAGGGCGAACTTTTGGCCCCTGAAAGCATCGATACCCCGCCAATACTATCTGTGACCCTACATGGCCAAGCCGTGGGCGGACTCGAGTTGACGCAAAAATCCGATGACTCGACGACGTGGCATGTCAGCTTTCCCGTTCCGGCGAAGCTTTTGAATGATGGTGTGCAGGCTTTTGTTCTGTCTAACGTGGATACCGGTGAAAAACTGGGCCATTTTTCAGTGATTGCAGGGGAAGCATTGGCGGACGATATCCGTGCTGAGGTGGACCTTTTGCGCGCTGAGCTTGATTTGCTGAAGCGTTCCTTTCGACGTCATTGTGGCGAGGTTGCAGACCGCTAGACCTGTCTGCACCGAAGGTTGGTTGTGAATCACTGGTGCCTGCCCTGTGTTTAACTCCTACCATGACGCGGCGTCGCGCGTGACATGCCGTTCTAAGGCTGGTCATCTTTGCAACAAGGGAGACGCGACGCATGACACATTACCCACATTTATTGGCCCCACTTGATCTGGGCTTTACCACACTGCGAAACCGCACGTTGATGGGGTCGATGCACACGGGCCTTGAAGAGCAAAAAGACTGGAATGCTGTCGCTGCTTTCTACGGCGCGCGTGCTGAAGGCGGTGTCGGGTTGATCGTGACTGGCGGAATGTCCCCGAATTCTGAAGGGGGCGTTTTCCCCGGTGCTGCAGGCCTGTTTTCCGATCAAGACATCGCAAATCACCGGATCGTCACGGACCGTGTTCATGCCGCAAACGGCAAAATTGCGATGCAAATTCTGCATGCGGGCCGCTACGCCTACAGCCCGCAATGCGTGGCCCCTTCGGCCATCAAATCGCCGATTTCTCCTTTTAAGCCCGTCGAGCTTGATGAAGGTGGTATAGAAAAACAAATCGCCGATTTCGCCACGGCGGCTGTGAATGCGCAAAAAGCCGGTTATGACGGTGTCGAAATCATGGGCTCCGAAGGGTATCTGATCAATCAGTTCCTTGTCGCTCATACCAATCACCGTGAAGATCGCTGGGGCGGATCTTATGAAAATCGCATGCGTTTTGCCGTTGAGGTCGTCAAGCGTGTGCGCGCCGCTGTCGGCCCTGAATTTATCCTGATCTATCGCTTGTCGATGATCGACCTTATTCCAAACGGATCAACATGGGACGAAGTTGTTCTGTTGGCCAAAAAGATCGAGGCCGCAGGCGCGACGATTATCAACACCGGTATCGGCTGGCACGAAGCGCGAGTGCCAACCATCGCAACGTCCGTGCCGCGCCGCGCGTTTTCTTGGGTGACCAAAAAGATCATGGGCGAAGTTTCGGTTCCTGTGATCACCTCGAACCGGATCAACATGCCAGATGTGGCAGAGGCTGTGTTGGCCGAGGGATGTGCCGATATGGTGTCGATGGCGCGTCCGTTCTTGGCGGATCCTGATTTTGTCGCCAAAGCCATTGCAGGCAAAGCGGATGAAATTGCGCCTTGTATTGCGTGCAATCAGGCTTGTTTGGACCACACATTCGGCGGAAAGCTTACGTCCTGTTTGGTGAACCCACGGGCGTGTCATGAGGTCGAATTGACCTATGAGGCTGCGCCCAATGTCAAAACCGTCGCCGTTGTCGGGGCTGGACCCGCTGGGCTTATGGTCGCCATGGTTGCGCGCCAGCGTGGGCACGATGTGACGTTGTTTGATAAGGCCGACGCTTTGGGCGGGCAGCTCAATTTGGCGCGGCAGGTTCCGGGAAAAGAAGAATTTCATGGCTTGGTCGATTGGTTCACCACGATGGTCGACCGTTCAGGCATCGAGGTGCAGCTCAACACGGAAGCCACGGCGCAGAATTTGGCAGCGTTTGACGAGGTCGTCATTGCAACGGGAATTACTCCGCGGGACCCGCAAATTTCTGGGCAAAACACGCATGCCAACGTTGTCTCATATTTGGAGGTGCTGCGCGGCACGGCCACCGTTGGCAAGAATGTCGTGGTGATTGGCGCTGGCGGCATCGGCTTTGACGTGTCCGAGTTTTTGACCACGGATGAAAGCCCGACATTGGATGTTGCAGACTGGAAGATGGAATGGGGCGTCACTGATCCGGATATCGATCGAGGCGGATTGTCCCCAAAGGGCCCCAAGCCAGACATGCCACAACGCAATGTCGTTATGTTGCAGCGCAAAGCGGAAAAGCCCGGCAAAGGCTTGGGTAAAACAACGGGCTGGATCCACCGCATGACGCTGCAGATGAAGGGCGTCAAAATGATGGGGGGTGTCAGCTACGATGAGATCACGGCTGACGGATTGTGGATCACCAAGGCTGGCGAGCGCCAGTTCATCAACGCAGACACGATTGTGATGTGCGCTGGGCAGTTGCCCAACCGATCTTTGGCTGACGCATTGCAAAGTGCGGGGCGTGCAGTGCACGTGATTGGTGGCGCTGATGTTGCCGCTGAACTTGATGCCAAGCGCGCCATTGATCAAGGTGCACGCTTGGCGGCAACGCTTTGACGTAATGATGGGCGTTAGGGGGCCGTTGCCAAAACGGCTTCGACGCGCCGATTGGTTTCGCGCCCTGATTCTGTGGCGTTGCTGGCGCGCGGGGATAGATATCCAACCCCTTGCGCCGATACCTGTTCCGCATTGACACCATAGGTGTCGACCAACCGATCACGGACCGAAGTTGCCCGCTTTTTCGATAGGGATATGTTGCCCTCAAGGCTGCCTTCGGCGTCAGTGTGACCAACCAGAATGATCCGCGCATTTGCGTTTTGCGTCAAAAATTGCGCGAGGGATGCCAGCGATGCGAAAGGGCCGGCGCCCAATGCGGATGATCCGGTTTCGAATGCAAGATCATCAAGCGCAACCGAGCCACGAGCTGTCAAAGTTTGCGCCAAGTTGCTGGTGATCGAAGTGGTCACGGTTGTGTCGATGACTTCTGGGGTGTCAGGCGTCGTGGTTGACGTGGTGATGGTGGCCGTTGCTCCGTCAGACTTGATTTGTGTGAGATGGATGAAGCCAGCCGTGCGCGCGCGACTGGTGATGATAGCCACCGCGTTTTTGTCGCTGTCTTGGGTCAAAATATACTGAAAATTCCCAAGATCGACATGCATGTGGGGTTCGGGCAAGAGGTCTAAAAGATAGCGAAAATCAAAGCCGCCACATACCGTGTCCGCGCAAGCAAACAAGGTCCGATACCCAGCCGCAGTCAGTTGCTCTTGCAGTGGGGCGATCATTTGGAACGGGGTGAGGCTGGTGGACGCAATCCGATAGGCCGAATGGGTCACGCGACCCTCGGCAGATAGAAAAGGCGTTTCAGATCCAGTGAAAACACCAGACGGGAGTGGCTGCAATGTTGCCACCTCTTCACGCAGCGCGGTTTGAATCGCGGCTTCTGGCAGATCGAGGTCAAGCGCCGAGCTTGGGTGTGCAAACAGGCACGTCAAACCCCAGATCAATGTTGAGCATAGAAATCGCGGCAATGCCGTCTTAGTTGAATGCGCAGGCATAAGTTAAGGGTGCCCCTTTCGCCTGTAATGGTAGTGATCAACTTCTTGCATTCCAAG
>NZ_JBDMZG010000189.1:0-9560 GCF_039769035.1 Pacificibacter sp. | reverse complement strand
GGCGTTGAGGTGAACGCAGACGATGTATCGGCGTTGCGCGCGCCCAAATAACCGACAAGAGGTTGCATCGCCCTGTGGCCTTTTTGTACACACGAGCAATCGACCAAGGTGAATAGGGCAGGGCGTGGATCGCAAAGCGGCACTCAATGAAACGATGCAAGCCGCAGTTGCGGCGGGCTTTGGGATTCCCAGTCAGTGGGACGCATTGCAAGGCGGGCGCGTCAATCGTGTGTTCTTAGCACAGGTTCCAAGTGGCCGCTTGGTGTTCAAGTTTTTCGACACGAAGCGTTCTAACCTTTTGTTTCCCAACGATATAGACGGCGAAGAACGCGCACTGGCGGTGCTGTCCGATACGCAGTTGGCGCCACGTTTGCGCGGGCGTTTCGACACAAAAGCTGGGCCGTGCCTTGTCTACGACTATGTCGAAGGTGCGGTGGCAAAGCGCACAACGGTGCCAGCTATAGACGCCTTGTCGAAGCTGCACGCCCAAGCGCCAACGCGTGGCCTGCGCGCTTTGGATGGCTCTCCATCTGCGTTGATTGAGCAGGGATTGCGGTTTTTGGCGTCTGATACGTCGGATCGGGCGGCATTTTTGATGGCAAATGTGCCTGCGGTCTCGCGCGTGCCTGACGCCAAGGTTTGCTTTTTGCACGGCGATCCGACACCTGCCAATACGGTGATGCGGCCTGAGGGCGGTGTGACTTTTGTGGACTGGCAATGCCCTGCAATCGGTGATCCGGTGCATGATCTTGCCATCGCGTTGTCGCCAGCAATGCATGCCATTTATGGGGCGTCGCCGCTGGTCCCGAAAGATCATGACATCCTGTTGGAGGCTTATGGCAATGCAGATGTCATCGCGCACTACCGCGTTTTGGCGCCGCTGTATCACTGGCGCATGGCCTGCTATTGCCAGTGGAAAACGCGCTCAGGCGAGGCCGAATATGCCGCCGCTGGCGTGGCTGAATTCAGCTAAGCACCAGCGCCACAATAGCCCCGATCCCTGCCGCAACCCCTGCGCCCGTCATCAAAAGAGCAACGTATCGCAAAGACATGCGCTGGGGGCTCGTGTCTTTTTCTGCCGATTGCGCCATCAGAATGTTTTCGGCGATTTGCGGCAGTTTCGGACCAAAGCGCGATAGCACAATTGCCGTGCGACCAAGGTCGCGCGCCAAGGCTTTGGGGCCGATGTTTTCTTTGATGTAGCTTTCGACCACGGGCTGAGAGACTTCCCAAATGTTGATTTTGGGATCAAGCGACCGCGCGACACCTTCGACCACAACCATCGTCCGTTGGAGCAAAATCAGCTCAGTGCGGGTCGCCATGCCAAAGCGTTCGGTCACTTCCAACAAATAGGCCATCACGCGGCCCATGGAGATTTCTGTGGCATCCATGCCGAAAATCGGCTCACCAACAGCGCGCAGTGCGCGGGCGAATTCATCGACATCTTGATCGGCTGGCACATAGCCCGCCTCGAAATGTACTTCTGCGATGCGTTTGTAATCTTTGCGGATAAAGCCAAAAATGATCTCGGCATAGACGCGGCGCGTGTAGGCATCGAGCACGCCCATGATGCCAAAATCAAGTGCCGCAACATCGCCGTTGGAGACGATCTTCAGATTGCCTTGGTGCATGTCGGCGTGGAAAAAACCGTCGCGTAGGGCGTGGCTGAGAAACATTTGCAGCACGATGCGACCAAGCTTGGCGCGATCATAACCGGCCTCATCAATGGCCGCCAAATCAGACGAGGTGATCCCGTCAATCCATTCCAGTGTCATAACGCTGCGCGATGACAGCGCCCAATCGACTTTGGGGACGTAAAAGCCTTCGTCATTCAGTGTGTTGGCGTGAAATTCAGCGGCTGAAGAGCTTTCCAAGCGCAAATCAAGCTCGCCTTGCACCACGCCGTCGAAATGGGCGATGACATCAAGCGGGCGCAGGCGACGTGAAAAGGGCAAGAATTTTTGGATAAACCATGCGGCCAAATAGAAGGCGTCGACATCTTTACGGAATGCTTTTGCAATGCCGGGACGCAAGACCTTCACCGCAACCGCTTCGCCGGTGTCGCGTTTCACGGCCTTGTGCACCTGCGCAATACTTGCGGCGGCAACGGGCTCTGAAAACTCAGAGAAGACATCATCAAGTTTGCAGTCCAGATCCGCCTCGATCATAGCGATCGCTTCATCACGGGGGAAAGGCGGCAGCTTGTCTTGCAATATCTGCAATTGTTGTGACAGCTCTTCGCCCACCACGTCAGGGCGCGTTGACAGAATTTGCCCGAATTTGATGTAGGCCGGGCCGAGTGCTGTGATGGCGCGGGTAATCGGCGGACGCGAGGTGTCGCCTTTGATGCCCAGCCATTGGAACAGCCACACAATCGTGCGCAGCGCAATCCGCATCGGGCGCGGTGCGTCGGTGGCCTCGAACAAGGCTTTCAGCGCACCGGTGCGTTCAAGCGTCGCGCCCGTACGGATGAGGCGCCATATATTGTGTGGCCCGCGCATTAAATTTTCCAGCCTGTGTGAAGGGCAGCGATGCCAAGGCTGAGATTGCGGTAGCTCGCATTGGCAAAGCCTGCGTCGCGGATCATCTGCAAAAACGTTTCTTGGTCGGGGAACTTGCGAATGCTTTCCACCAGATACTGATAGCTGTCCGCGTCGTTCGCAATGAGTTGCCCCATTTTCGGAATCACGTTGAAGGAATACAGATCATAAGCCTTTTGCATCGCGGGGTTTGGCAGTTGCGAGAACTCCAACACCATCAAACGCCCACCGGGTTTGAGCACGCGGTAAGCTTCAGAGAGGGCCTCGTTCACGCGGGTGACATTCCGAATGCCAAAGGAAATCGTGTAG
Source organism: Pacificibacter sp. (assembly GCF_039769035.1). Taxonomy (NCBI): domain Bacteria; kingdom Pseudomonadati; phylum Pseudomonadota; class Alphaproteobacteria; order Rhodobacterales; family Roseobacteraceae; genus Pacificibacter; species Pacificibacter sp. The sequence continues at coordinate 6,711 of NZ_JBDMZG010000189.1, read as the reverse complement.
ACGTCGAATTGGTTGTCCTCAAACGGCAGTGCCATGGCATCGCCCGTGACCCAAGACAAATCATTGGCCATCTGTTCGGCCTCGGCGCGTTTGCGCCCTTCGACCAGCATCGATTCGGTCATATCCAGCACAACAGAGGTGGCACCAGGGGCGCGCTCTAAGAATCGAAACGACACATCGCCCGTGCCGCCGGCCACATCCAAGAGATGTTGATGAGGGCGCGGGGCCAGCCAATCCATCATCGCGTCTTTCCAAAGGCGGTGGATGCCCATGGACATAACATCATTCATCACATCGTATTTCGAGGCGACATTGGTGAAGACTTCGTGGACCATTCCGGCCTTTTGATCTTCATCGACATCTTTAAAGCCGAAATGTGTGGTTTTGTTGTTTGACTGAGTCATCTCTCTTGCACCTTTTGCAAAACTTATCCTTCTTATAGGCTTCCGGTCGCGCGTGACAATCGCCAGCGCCAGAATCGAGGGGGCAAAATGCCAGAATTACCTGAGGTCGAGACAGTTCGACGCGGCCTTGCGCCAAGTATGACCGATGCGGTGATCGTGCAAGCCGACGTGAATCGCCCTGATTTGCGCTGGCCTTTTCCCGAACGTATGGCCGAACGGCTGACGGGCGCGCGCGTTTTGCAGCTGCGCAGACGGTCGAAATATATCTTGGCGGATTTGGACAGTGGCGAAACTTTGTTGATCCATTTGGGCATGTCTGGGCGCATGACCGTGTCGGGCGACCCCTTGGGGCAATTCGCGCACGAGCATCCGGCCTTGATCAAACATGACCACGTCGTCTTTCATATGAACAATGGCGCGCGCGTGACTTTTAATGACCCGCGTCGGTTTGGGGCGATGGACTTGCTGGACACCGAAACGGCTGACACCCATGCGTTGCTGGCAAAAATCGGGCCTGAACCTTTGGGCAATGATTTCAACGAGGCCTATTTATCGCAGGCGCTGAGCGCCAAGAACACGCCGATCAAAACGGCGCTGCTGGACCAACGCTTGGTGGCAGGCTTGGGCAATATATATGTCTGCGAGGCGCTGTTTCGTGCAGGCGTGAACCCAACTCAAAAAGCCAAAGACCTTGCGCCAGACAAAGCGGCCGCCTTGGTGCCGATCATTCGCGAGATCTTGCTGGATGCAATTGAGGCGGGCGGATCGTCGTTGAAGGACTTTCGCCAAGCCGGTGGCGAGCTGGGCTATTTTCAACACCGATTCCGTGTTTATGGCCGCGAAGGTGAGCCTTGTGTGACGCAAGATTGTGCATCTGCTGTGGAACGGATCGTTCAATCGGGCAGATCGACTTTCTTTTGCCCAACCTGCCAATCATGATTTTCATACGTCTCAAGGCCTGTTAAACCAAGCCCAACAGACAGTTCTTTGGAGTGCCCATGGCTTATAATACTCTCATCGTCGACGTTAAAAACAGTGTGAAACTGGTGCGTCTCAATCGCCCTGATTCTCTGAACGCCTTGAACCTAGAGCTGTTGGGCGAGCTGGCCGATGCGCTGTCCAAAGCAGATGCAGACCCCAAAGTGCGCGCGATCGTTATCACCGGATCTGAAAAAGCATTCGCGGCTGGCGTGGATATTAAGGAAATGTCTGACAAGTCCTACGCGGACATGGCGCTGGACGATCTGTTCGGCGCGGAAGGCGCTGGGATCACAGCTGTGCGCAAACCGATTATTGCGGCCGTGAGTGGCTACGCGCTGGGCGGAGGGTGCGAACTGGCGATGATGTGTGACTTTATTATTGCTTCTGACACTGCGAAATTTGGACAGCCAGAGATCAATCTGGGAGTCATACCGGGATTGGGTGGCACTCAGCGTTTGACGCGTTTGGTGGGCAAGTCCAAATCGATGGAAATGAACCTGACCGGCCGCTTTATGGAAGCCGAAGAGGCCGAGCGCGCAGGGCTTGTGTCCCGTGTGGTGCCCGCCAAAAAGCTGCTTGATGATGCGCTAGCGACTGCGGGCAAAATTGCTGAGAAAAGCGCGATTTCGGTCATGGCAGCCAAAGAATCTGTCAATCGCGCTTACGAGTCGACCTTGTCCGAAGGCCTGTTGTTCGAGCGTCGTTCGTTTCACGCGCTGTTTGCCACAGATGACCAAGCCGAGGGCATGGCCGCCTTTATGGAAAAGCGCGCGCCACAGTTCCGCGATAAATAAGGCGTTTTAGGCTTTTCTTTTCGGCGATTCTCCCTTAGAGGACAGCCTACATGCGCGTGGAGCCCGCTCAGGCTATGACTTTCCCGTCACTTTTTGACGTGGGCCTTATTGCGCAACCGTAATTTAATTGAGCCCGAAAGAGGGAAGTATACCATGGCAAACTCACCACAGGCGAAAAAACGCGCCCGTCAAATCGAACGTCGTACAGAAGTTAACAAAGCACGTCGTTCACGCATCCGTACATTCTTGCGCGCTGTTGAAGAAGCAATCGAATCTGGCGATTCTGATGCTGCGAAAGCGGCTCTTAAAGCAGCTCAGCCAGAACTGATGCGTGGTGTTACAAAAGGCATCGTGCACAAAAACACAGCGTCCCGCAAAGTGTCTCGCCTTGCAGCGCGTGTTAAAGCACTCGGCTAAATTCTAGCCCCTTGTAAGTATTCAGAAAACGCGCCTCAGGGCGCGTTTTTTTGTGTTTTGTTTAAGAAAATATGGGATTTTCGTGCGGCTGTGCAGCGAATCTGCTGCGACTGCGGCGATTAGAAAATCTCAAAGCTTTGCGCAATCCTTGATGAAAATTGTTTCAAATTCAGCCCAAATTGAGACAATTCTGACACGTCGCGACTGGTCGCAAACGACTTTTAAGATTCGATTTGAGCAAACTCAGAGTCAAGCGCGAAGATCGGTTGCGCGGGCGCACTTTGGATTGCTAGCTTGTCCATGCGATTCACGTCGTCTTGGGAGGGCATCCACCTCACACATCGATTTGAAAAGAAGCCGCGGCAACGACCATGAGCTGATTTTCTTGGGATTTTCCCGTCTGTGTGTTTGGTGTCGTTTGATCAATAGGGTAGGGGTATCCTAGATTGAGCTGTCCAGAACCCTGTGCACCTTGGTGCGCGGATTCTTCTGGTGTGTCCACTTGCGTTGAACAGTATTTGGAATGACCTGACTGGATTTAATTTGTCCGGACTCTTTTGTCGTACCGTATTGCGAAGTGCTATTTATACGAGCGCCCTTAGGGCTGCTATTCAAAACCTTGAGGAGTTTTGAATGGATGGTTGGATATTTTCTAACCGCATCGTGTGAATTTGAAGACCTGAAACGCATTATTTGGTCGGTGACCTGTTCACCGCTTTGCGACCGGTTTCAACGCCGGCGTACAACGAAAAAATGTTAATTGGGTCGAATACAAATATGAAAAACGAGACGTGGGGACGTGTTAAGCAACAGTTGCTTGAGGCCGTAGGACGCAACAATTACGCGAATTGGATCGAGCCACTGCAACTGCAAAAAGTTGACAATGGCATCGCGCATTTCTCGGTTCCAACCAGCTTTATGGCCAATTGGGTCACACGCAATTTTTCTGACCAAATTTTGGCACACCTCAAATCCTCTGGCGTACCTGCCTCACGCGTTGAATTCAAAGTTGAGGTTGCGCGCCCCGCTGCAGCTGCGATTGCAGAAGCCGCGGAAGGCGTCGTTGGCACCACAGCCGCTGCGCCTGTGCAGGTGGCACCGGTGAGTGAAGAGGTCGAATTGCCCGGCGCGCCGCTTGATGCGCGATTTACCTTTGATAAATTCGTCGTTGGCAAGCCAAACGAATTGGCGCATGCGGCTGCCCGTCGTGTTGCCGAAGGTGGCCCTGTTACGTTCAACCCGTTGTTTTTGTACGGCGGCGTTGGCCTTGGTAAAACCCACCTGATGCATGCGATCGCCCACGAGATCCAAGTGCGCGACCCAAAATCCCGTGTGCTTTATTTGTCCGCCGAACAATTCATGTACCGTTTTGTGCAAGCCCTGCGCGATCGTCAGATGATGGACTTCAAACAGTTGTTCCGCTCTGTCGACGTGCTGATGGTGGATGACGTGCAATTCATCGCCGGCAAAGACAGCACCCAAGAAGAATTTTTCCACACGTTCAATGCGTTGGTGGATCAAGGCAAGCAGATTATCATTTCTGCGGACCGCGCCCCTGGTGAAATCAAGAACATCGAAGACCGTATCAAATCACGCCTTCAGTGCGGGTTGGTGGTCGATTTGCACCCGACAGATTATGAACTGCGTTTGGGCATTTTGCAGACCAAAGCCGAACAGTATCGTGCGCAGTACAAGGGCCTCGTGTTCGCCGATGGCGTCTTGGAATTCTTGGCGCACCGGATCACCACCAACGTGCGTGTGCTCGAAGGGGCGTTGATGCGCTTGTTCGCCTTTGCCTCTTTGGTTGGGCGCGAAATCAATCTGGAACTGGCGCAAGAATGTCTTGCGGATGTTCTCAAAGCCTCTGATCGCAAGGTCACGGTGGAAGAAATCCAGCGCCGCGTTTCCGAACACTACTCGATCCGGTTGTCCGATATGATTGGCCCTAAGCGTGTGCGGTCTATCGCGCGTCCGCGTCAGGTCGCGATGTATCTTGCCAAACAACTGACATCACGGTCTTTGCCTGAAATCGGGCGCCGCTTTGGCGGACGCGATCATACGACAGTGATGCACGGCGTTCGTCGCATTGAAGAGCTGAAAACAACTGACAGCCAAATGTTTGAAGACGTCGAAATGCTGCGTCGGGCGTTAGAAGCGTAGCTGTTTCGCGTGATTTGAGTGTCATCTTGTACCTTGTCGCGATTAAATGCGCGGCAATGGTGCAATCTCTTGACGCATACGCATCGACGCGGGCACAGTCCGACCAACAATATCTTGCACGTTATGATGAATGATATATCGTCAACGTCCGGCCAATGAATAAGACGAGGGTGGCATGAAAATTAGTATTGAACGCGGCGCGCTGTTAAAGGCCGTGGGGCAGGCGCAATCTGTTGTAGAGCGTCGGAACACTATTCCAATTCTCGCCAACGTGCTGATCGAAGCCGAAGGCAACACAGTGTCCTTCCGCGCGACCGATCTAGATATCGAAGTGATCGACAAATGTGCTGGCATGGTGGAGCGCGCAGGCGCAACCACAGTGTCCGCTGTGACGTTGCACGAAATCGTGCGCAAACTGCCAGATGGCGCGATGGTTGTCTTGGCGGATGACGGCACTTCAGGGCGTTTGACGGTCGAAGCTGGGCGGTCCAACTTTTCCTTGGCCACATTGCCGAAAGAAGACTTTCCGGTGATGACCTCGTCCGAATACGATAGCAATTTTGCCGTGCCAGCGCCTGTGCTGCGCCGCTTGTTCGACAAATCAAAATTCGCGATTTCGACCGAAGAGACACGTTACTACCTGAACGGCGTTTACATGCACATCGCGGATGGCGAAGACGGCAAAGCGCTGCGCTGTGTCGCCACCGATGGCCACCGTTTGGCCCGCATTGATGCGCCGCTTCCAGACAATGCTTTGGAAATGCCTGGTGTGATCGTGCCACGCAAAACCGTTGGCGAATTGCGCAAGCTTTTGGACGACGATGACATGACAATCGCTGTGTCCGTGTCCGAGGCCAAAGTGCGTTTCGCAACGCCGGATATCACGCTGACATCGAAAGTGATCGACGGCACATTCCCCGATTACACACGCGTTATTCCCACGGGCAACACTCGCAAACTCGAAGTCGATGCAGCTGAGTTTGCCAAGGCTGTTGACCGTGTTGCGACCGTGTCCTCTGAGCGGTCACGTGCTGTGAAATTGACGCTGGAAGAAGACAAGTTGACCTTGTCCGTCAACGCGCCAGACAGCGGTGCTGCCGAAGATGAATTGGCCGTGGCTTACAACGATGAACGCCTCGAGATCGGCTTTAACGCCAAGTATCTCTTGGAGATCGCCAGCCAAGTGGACCGCGAAAATGCTGTGTTTATGTTCAACTCATCTGGGGATCCAACCTTGATGCGTGAAGGCACAGACACCTCTGCAGTCTATGTTGTCATGCCGATGCGCGTGTGACGTTAGCGCGTTGATATTGAACAGTTTTAAAGTGGGGGAAGAGGCGAGATGTCTTTGTTTATCGAAGACCTGACCCTGTCCCATTTTCGTTCCCATAGGGCCGCGCATCTTGAATTGGATGGGCGGCCTGTTGCGATTTGGGGGGCGAATGGCTCTGGCAAAACCAATATTCTAGAAGCGGTATCCTTGGTGTCACCGGGACGGGGCCTGCGCCGCGCCGCGATGGAAGATATTGCACGCAAACCCGAAAGCCTTGGGTGGAAAGTCCGCGCGGAGCTGCAGTCGTTGCACCAAACCCATGACATCGAAACGTGGTCGGAAAACGGCGCCTCGCGCACGGTGAAAATCGACGGCAAGACCGCCGCGCAAATCGCGCTTGGCCGCATCGCGCGCGTGGTGTGGTTGATCCCCGCGATGGACCGTCTGTGGATCGAAGCACCCGAAGGGCGGCGCAGGTTCTTGGACCGTATGGTGATGTCTTTTGAGCCGCGTCATGCGGAGGCCGTTCTGGGCTATGAAAAGGCAATGCGTGAACGCAACCGACTGCTCAAGGACGCGGTGCGGGATGCGCATTGGTACACCGCGCTGGAAACGCAAATGGCCACGTTCGGCGCGTCGATCATGCGCAACCGTCTGACTGTTCTGCAGCGCCTGCAAGAGG
>NZ_JBDMZG010000188.1:0-8190 GCF_039769035.1 Pacificibacter sp. | reverse complement strand
GAACCCAGATTCGCCCGCGTGGCCTTCGGCTTTGTTCACACCCAAGATCACCCGCGCGGATTTGCGACGCAGGATGTCAGCGAACACTTCATCCGCCGGCAAAATACCAGTGCGGCCATCGACAAGAAACAAGCAGACATCCGCCATGCCAACAGCCCGTTCGGTGAGCGCCCGCATACGGCCTTGCAGGCTTTCGTCGGTGGCTTCTTCCAAACCGGCTGTATCAATCACAGTGAACGGCAAGCCTTGCAGCTTGGCCTCGCCTTCGCGCAGATCACGTGTCACGCCAGGTTGGTCATCAACCAAGGCCAAACGACGCCCAACCAAACGGTTGAACAGGGTCGATTTGCCCACATTCGGACGGCCAACAATTGCAAGTGTAAAACTCATGGGTGATCCCGCTTTTCATATCAAGTCGCTCCGATACACCCAAAGCGCCGTTGGGGTAAAGGGGCAAAGCTCATAGCGCCAAAATCAGGGTTTATTTCAACGCTGCCAATGTGCCGTTTTCGAGCAAAACATACATGACACCACCCACAACGATCGGATCTGCCGCAGCCCCTGCTGGCAATGTGACCTGCGTCACCAAGGCCCCGCTTTCGGGCGCAAAGCCGCGCAACGATCCGTCAGAGGATGCCACCCAGAGTTTGCCACCGGCAACCACCGGACCATAGTGTGCAAAGACATCTTTGCGGCGTTTGACTTTTTCAGCGACAAACAATGGAAGTTGTTGTCCCCAAATGCGGTCGCCCGACGTGGCTGACATCCGCACCAACTCAGCGCGATCAGAAATGATAAAGACGGAACCGCCAACAACCGCCGCTGGGCTATAGGCCCCATCGCGCGCGGTCCAGCGTCTTTCGCCAGTGTCCAAATCAAAGGCCGCGAAACGCCCCGACTGGTTGCCCATGTAGGCCGTATTGCCAACTATCACAGGATCGGCAGAAATATCTGAAGCGTTGGCGTAGACAATGCCTTTACGCTGACCCGCCAAGGATGCAGACCAAAGACGCGTGCCACCTTTGCGGAACAGACCATAGACGTCGCCAGACGCAAATGGCACCACTGCCAAACGGTTGTTCACTGCTGGTGCAGGTGCACCAACGCGTGATTCTATGGTTTCAGGGCCCGAAACTTGCCATTTAATCCGGCCAGTCGACAGATCCAGCACCGACAGGCGCGCATCGCCTCCGACGACATAGACAAGCCCCTGATGCGTAGACAGACCAGCAGAACCAGCCGCATCGATGCGCTGGGTCCAAAGCTGTTGTCCTGTGGCAAGATCAAAGGCAATCACATCTCCGTAAGCCGTCGCTGCCAACAACGTGGTTCCAGAAATAACCAAAGTGCCACCAGACGCATCGCCGCGCCGTTCGCTTGCAGGTGTCACATCGTGGGTCCATAACACAGCGCCAGTTGCAGCAGATACGACCGTCACGTTTGATCCAGCGTCAAACGCAGCGACCATTCCATTTGCAGCCACAGGCGCAGAGGTCATACGCAATTTGCGTGTGTTGCCCTGACCAATTGGCATCGCCCAAGCGACGGTTGGCGTTGCAGTCGTAAACGCGTTGTGCCCAGAAGCATGTGATGCAGACCCACCAATTTGGGTCCAGCTTGCGCGGGTCACGGGTGCTCCGAGTGAAATCGCGGCCGTTTGATTTGGGCCAACCTCGGTGCGCACAACTTGCACAGCCAGACCGTCTCTCAGATCAAGCCGTTCGCCAGGCAAAATCACGTCTCTGTTGCCAGAGCACGCCGATAGACCCAATGCCAAAACCACTAGTCCTGCTTTACCTGCCTGTGCGATCATACGCTGATCCCCTCGTCTAAAATCATTTGCCTTGGGCCTGTTCAAACCAGCGTCATAAACGCCCAAACCATCATAAGTGCCAAGACATCATCAGTTCAGCATAACACCCTGAACCCCAAGTCGCATGTGTCAGCTTATTCTGCGGTTGGATCGGCCCCAAGCGCAACAATCATTTGCAAGCTTCGGCGGCGAAGCGCCTCTGTGGCCTCAACATCTTGAGAAATGGCACGGAACCCAGATACGGCTGCCTCAACATCGCCAAGCTCAACCTGTGCTGTGGCGATCTGTTCTTCGGCCAACAACCGGTACGGCGCACCAGGCGATGCGATGCCCGCCAACTGTGCTATACGATCTTCAGGCGCGATTTCATCAGCCCCAATCATCGTCGTCTTCAACACTGCAAGATCACGGTAAATCGCATCAAGCGTTGCATCGACAGTATACGGCGCAAGTGCAGCAATCGCGCCAGTGGTGTCGCCTGCGGCGTGCAGTTCACCAGCGCGCACCATGTCGGACACGATCCGTGCAGCGCCTGTAATGCCAGCAGCGCCCAGTGCTTCAGCGCGTGCAGCAGCGTCATCGTCAGCACTTGTCAAAGCCGCCGTGATCGCATCACCATTGGCTTGCGCCGCCGCTTCGGCTTTGGATTTCGACCATTCATTGTAGGCAGCACCGCCCACAATACCGACCACAGCAACAATGCCGATCCAGCCGTATTTGCGCAAAACGGCATAGAGTTTGTCGCGCTGGACCTCTTCGGTCACTTCGTCGATGAAACTGTCTGTATTGCTCACATTTGCCCCCGGGTCGATTTGATCTTTTCACTGCGTGCCACGGCTGTGGTCACGCACATGCGTTTCGTGTTGGCGTCACTCTTACCCCGAACCACGAAGCCTTGCCAAGAGCATGTAAGCCTTTGGGGGCATATGAACAACGCGAAGCGCGAAAAAGCGCCCGTCATCGGCGCACCGCGGGCGCTGAATACCTTCTGACAGGGGAAATGATCTCAACATATGACATAAACAGTCGGGGCGACTACGCCTCAGCCCACCGTGCCCTAAACGCTTGCGACAGCAGACAAAGCCTCGCGCACCAGTTTGAAGTCGGCCCCCTCTTTATAGGCCCCCTCCGACAAAATGCGTTTCCAGCGGCGCGCGCCAGGTTGACCAGCGAAGACGCCCAGCATGTGCCGCGTGATTTGCGCCAGCTTCCCGCCAGCCGCCACATGACGCCCGATATAGTCTTCCATCGCCAAAACAACGTCAGCGCGGCTCAAGACGTCGCGAGGATCATCATAGATCAACTGATCCGCACGCCCCAAAATATCATAAGGTTGATGGTACGCCGCACGCCCCACCATGACGCCATCCATAACTTCAAGCTGCGCGCGCATCGCATCTTCGGTGGCAATCCCGCCGTTGATCGACAGATGCAAATCGGGAAACGCTACTTTCATCGCATGCACCAAATCATAGTCCAATGGCGGAATGTCGCGGTTTTCCTTGGGCGAAAGGCCTTGCAACCATGCTTTGCGCGCATGGATTGTCAGGCGCTTAACACCAGCACTTTGCATTTTCTCCAAAAACGCAGGCAACACCTCAGTGGGGTCTTGATCATCCACACCGATACGGCACTTAACGGTCACCTCAACATTTGCAGCCGCCATCATCGCTTGCACGCAGTCAGCCACCAAATCCGGCGACTTCATCAAAATAGCCCCAAATGCGCCAGACTGCACACGATCCGACGGACAGCCAACATTCAGGTTCACCTCGTCATAGCCCTCGTCCACACACATCTTTGTGGCTTCAGCCAACTCAGCAGCATCTGACCCACCAAGCTGCACCGCAACGGGGTGTTCTTGTTCCGAAAACGCCAACAAATGCCGCGCTCCACCGCGTACCAGCGCAGGTGCAGTTACCATTTCCGTGTACAACAGCGCATGGTGCGACATCAGCCGGTGAAAATACCGACAATGGCGATCCGTCCACTCCATCATAGGCGCGACAGAGAGCTTTGCGGCGGTGTTAAGATCGGGCTTTGACGTCATTGTGTCGTTCACATCCTTAGAAGCGTCGCCTTTTGACCCGAGCAAGCCGCGCCGTCAAGCCGGTGCACAGACCTTAACCGATGATTTCAAATTTATGGACGTCCACCATGCCGCGATCGGTGATTTTCAACGCAGGGATCACAGGCAGCGCCAAAAACGCCAATTGCAAGAATGGCTCTTCCAGCGTCACGCCAAGGGTTTTCGCAGCTGCGCGCAGATCAACCAATTTGTCACGCACCACTTCAAACGGCTCAAGGCTCATTAGGCCGGCCACAGGCAGTGCCAGTTCAGCCAAGATTTTGCCACCAGAGGCGACAACAAACCCGCCCTCAATCTCGCTCATGCGATTGGCGGCCAGCGCCATGTCGTCGTAATCCACGCCGACGCAAGCGATGTTGTGGTGATCATGACAAACGGTCGAGGCAATTGCCCCCGCTTGCAGACCAAAGCCTTTGACAAAGCCGCTGGCGATATTGCCGTTTTTGCCGTGCCGCTCAATCACGGTGATCCGTGTCAGGTCGCGTTTGGGATCGGGCTTTTTGTCGCCGTCCTCAATGGGGATCACCTCATGCAAGTGTTCCGTGATGATCTTGCCTTCAAGAATACCGATTACATCGGTCTCTTCGCGGTTGCCTGTCGAGCGAAAACTTTGCGCGCTCACATGTGGTGCTTTCACAGAATTTCGCGCGACTGGCGCAATCTCTGTACGGGCCTCAAATGCCTCATCTGTAACTTCAACACCACCACAGAACACTTTGGAAGAATTACACTTTTCCAATGAATCTATCACCACAATATCTGCCCGTTTGCTCGGCGCGATCATGCCGCGATCTTTCAATCCAAAGGCCTCAGCCGCCGACAGACTTGCCGCGCGGTAGACAGACAAAGGCGAACAGCCAAGCGCAATCAGCGTGCGGATCATGTAATCCAAATGTCCGTGCTCGCCGATGTCCAAAGGATTGCGATCATCGGTACACAGGCACATATAGGCCGAGGTGATATCGGTCAAAAGCGGTTGAAGCGCGTGCAGATCCTTGGACACGGACCCCTCGCGAATGAGCACTCGCATACCCTTGCGCAGCTTTTCCTGCGCCTCTGCGTAAGTCGTCGCCTCATGTTCCGTGCGTATGCCCGCGGCGATATAGGCGTTCAAATCGCGGCCTGATAATTGCGGGCAATGACCATCGATGTGCTGATCTTCGAACAGCTTGATCTTGGCCATGGCTTGGGGATCACGGAACATCACACCGGGGTAATTCATGAACTCGGCCAGGCCGATGGAAGACTTATGCCCCATGACCTGCTGCAAATCCTCAGCCAGCAATTCCGCCCCTGCGGTTTCCATATGGGTCGAAGGCACACAAGAGGACAGCTGCACGCGGATATCCATCAACGTGTGCTCGGAAGCCTGTTGAAAGTACTTAATCCCATCGAGACCAATCACATTGGCAATCTCATGCGGGTCACAAATCGCCGTCGTTACCCCACGCGGCGTGACGCAGCGGTCGAATTCGAACGGCGTCACTAAAGAACTTTCGATATGCAAATGCGTATCAATGAAGCCTGGCACAAGGATTTGTCCTGAAACATCAATCTCTTGCTTGCCTGTATAGCTTTCAAAAACGCCAGCAATACGGTCGCCGCAAATCGCCACATCGCCTTCAATCAATTCCCCTGTCATCAGATCGAAAATGCGCCCACCTTTAAGCACGATGTCGGCAATCTCGTCGCCTTTGGCTTGGGCAATACGGGTTTCAAGATCGGACATCGGCGTCTCCTATGACATCACGGCAGGAATGGTTTCAACGTCTTGCGGCAGCCCGAACGCGGCGCGTTCTGCTTCGCGTGCAGGAACAAGCCATACAACGCGCGCGCCATCTTCAAGCTCTGCAATCGCAGCTTTGCGCTGATCTGACAGCATCCAATCGCTGGTGCCGTGGTCCTTGCCCACTACAATACGATCCGCATCGCGCCGCGCCAGCTCGAAAATCGGCGCAAAAGCAGGCTCGGCGGCGATGATCAAATCCGCCTCTTGCATCCGCTGCACTGCGCGTAGGGTCATCAAATCGGGGTCCGCCGCCCCTACGCTGATCACCGTGATCTGCCCCTGCCCTGCATCATCCGGCGCACCGCCATTTTGGATGGCGGTTTTGATCAGTTCTGCCGCCTCGCGTTCGGCGCCACGGGCATGCAATTGGCGGGGCTTATCTGCCCAAACCCAGCGCCAAAAGGCGCGGCGTTTGTCTTTGTGGACATGCTGTGCAGCCGCTCCGCGCAAACGCCCAGCAAGCGCCACGAGATCGCCAAGTTTAGGTTCAAGCACTTGTTCCAAATGGGTTTTGACCTGCCGTGCCAACACTGGGGCCGCGCCTTCTGTGCCAATGGCCACCACCAAAGGGTCACGGTCCACAAGACTTGGCGTATTGGCCTCACATAGATCCGGCTGATCCACCACATTGACCAAAGCGCCCGACGTGCGCACCAACGCGTGGATTGACGCGTCAAGCCCCGGACAACCGGAACCGACAAACACCAATGCTGCGCCTTTGAACGTCTCGGGCGTGATGGGGCCGCGTTCGTGCTGTGCACGGCCTTCATCGACCAATGCTTGTAATTCTTCGTCCAAATCCGGCGCAACGAAAGTGATGCGCGCCTCAGATTTCAACATCAACCGCGCTTTTTGCGCAGCCGTTTCACCACCACCAACGATGATCACATCACGGTCAGCCATGCGGAGGAACATCGGGAAAAATTTCATAGGGGCCGTCTCTTTTGCTGCGCGTTTATAAAGTGATCTAGAACCTCGCCGCAAAAGACAAGGGGGCGCTTGGAAAAACGCCCCCTTTCAATCGATTAGAAAACTCAATTTACATCAACAGACCTACCAATTGAAGGCTTTGACAAAATTGCGTTTACCCAGTGTCAAAGCATCCGAAACATGCAACATCGGGCGCAAATCGACGTCTGATTTTTCATCCGCCACAAGGTCAGACATATTGGCATAGAGATTGGGGTATTCACCGGTCAGGCCGTCTTCGGCCCCCGCTTGAATCACCCCATCAATCAATAGCAATCCGCCACCGTTTTTCAGCGTCATCACGCCTTGGTCGGTCACGGCCTCGATCTGCCAAATATCATCGCCTTCGTGATCCCAATTCATATCCGCCGTCACAGCGCCGCCATGAGGGTGATAGAAATCAAGCTGAGCAGCGATCGGCGTATCGCAGTTTTCAGGGAAATCCAGCGTGGCAGATTTCAAGTGAATCGCGTCTGGCAAGATCTCTGTCACGATAGACAAGGCGTTGATACCAGGGTCGAAAATACCCATTCCGCCTGCTTCAAACACCCAATCTTGACCGGGGTGCCATTTGCGCACGCTTTCATGCCATGTCACCGTAAAGCTCTCAACGGTTTTACCTGCGAGCCACGCCTTGGCCGCCTTCACAAAAGCCGCTTCGCGTGAATGCCATGTGGCGTAAAGCGTCAAACCTGCATCATCGGCCAGCTCCGCCAGAGTATGCACCTCGGACAAGGTCGCCCCTGGTGGTTTTTCCAGCATCACATGACGCCCAGCTTTCAGAGCCGCGCGGGCGTATTCAAACCGTGGAACCGGCGGCATGCACAAAGATACAACTTCGACCTCAGGATGCGCTTTGAGCATCTCATCCATCGAGGTGTAATTGGGAATACCATCGACAACAGTGTTGCGAGACACAGCAGCGGCGAGTTCCCAATCGCTTGAGGCATTCAACGCAGGGATATGTTGGTCAATGGCGATCTTGCCGACACCGACCAAGGCGATTTTACGTGGCATAGTCAGTCCCTACTCTGTTTTAATGGCTGTCTTTGCCAACGTCATTGCCGCGACAGCCTTTGAGGAAATCAAGATCCGCACCGGTGTCAGCGCCCTCAACATGAGCGTTGTGCAAGAAGGCGTAGCCAGAAGTTGGCGCATCGCCAAGCGGTTTCCAAGCAGCCAAGCGCTCGGCCAATTCTGCATCGGAAATATCCAAACGCAGCACGCGGTTTTCCACATCCAACTCGATCATATCGCCGTTTTGCACGACAGCCAAAGGTCCGCCTGCTGCAGCCTCAGGCGAGGTGTGCAAGACAACCGTGCCGTAAGCCGTGCCAGACATGCGCGCATCTGAAATACGCACCATATCGGTGATGCCCTTTTTCAAAACCTTGGGCGGCAAGCCCATATTGCCGACCTCAGCCATGCCGGGATAGCCTTTTGGACCACAGTTTTTCATCACCATGACGCAGGTCTCATCAATGTCCAAAGCGTCATCGTTGATTTTGGCTTTGTAGTCGTCGATGTCTT
>NZ_JBDMZG010000187.1:0-14179 GCF_039769035.1 Pacificibacter sp. | reverse complement strand
TTGGAGTTTTGTTGAGATTTGCGTCAAAGGCCTATGTCTGGCGTTTTGTTCCCACACCGATTTGATCCAAGATACGTTCGATCCCAGCTGGGGCTGCGGTTGTATCGCTGGCCGCACCGGCTTTGATCGCGTCAAACCGCACGCGTAGGGCCTTTTTCTCATCGCCTTTGCAGTCGTTCCACGGTCGGCCTTGCAGGCCCATCACCATGGCGTAGTAGCCGATGAAATGCGGCCGGCTGCCTGCGGCCAAAAGCTTGGCGTAGGCCTTGTCTGGACCCAATGCATGCAATTGATCCGCCGTTGTGATGCCCGCGCGCGCAAAGGCTTCGTCTGAGGCGGGGCCAAGGTTGCGGATTGAGGATACGGGCGCGGATTGTTTGGTCATGATTGCTCTGAGGCCTGCGGTTTGTCGCGTGATTTTGCACGGTTCACCGACCCAAGGCAATGTCGCTCGCGCCTAAAGTGCGGCCCAGTCCTTAAACTGCGTTGGTGGTGTTTGTGGCTCGGGTTTCTGTGACGTTTGCTGGGGATTGGGGACAGGTGTTTGTTTGGACATTTTCTGAACTCATGCTTGTGACGATCAGAACAGCAAACGACGCAAATCTGCCGCCCCAAAGACAGAATTGGGGCGACAAAGGGACAAAAGCCCGATGTTTTAAACAGTTTTTAGGCGTGATTTAGGCTGGTTTGACCACGTTGTCCAAAGCGCGCAGAGTGCCAAGAAGGCCTTCCAGCTCTTCGATGCGGACCATGTTTGGCCCGTCTGAGGGCGCGTTGTCAGGGTCTTCATGCGCTTCGATAAACAGGCAAGACACGCCCACAGCCACAGCCGCACGTGCGAGAGGCGGCACCATTGTGCGGTCGCCACCGGATGAATTGCCATTGCCACCGGGTTGCTGCACCGAATGGGTGGCATCAAACACAACGGGGTATCCCGTTTCGGCCATTTTCGGCAGACCACGGAAATCAGACACCAAGGTGTTATAGCCAAAGGAGGTGCCGCGATCACAGAGCATGATCTTGCGATTGCCTGTAGAGGCGACCTTTTCAGCCACGTTTGCCATATCCCAAGGGGCCAAAAACTGACCTTTCTTGATGTTGATGGTCTTGCCGGTTTCGCCAGCGGCCAGCAAAAGATCGGTTTGGCGGCACAAAAACGCTGG
Organism: Pacificibacter sp.; assembly: GCF_039769035.1. Taxonomy (NCBI): domain Bacteria; kingdom Pseudomonadati; phylum Pseudomonadota; class Alphaproteobacteria; order Rhodobacterales; family Roseobacteraceae; genus Pacificibacter; species Pacificibacter sp. The sequence goes on along the minus strand of NZ_JBDMZG010000187.1, from coordinate 13,016 downwards.
GATTTGCAGAATATCGACAAATTCCGCCGCCATCTCGCAATGATGCGTCTCATGCACGTCCGTCAGCACTGGGCAGCCAAATTCATCGCGGATTTTGGACAAGATGGTCAGGCCAAGCTCAGACCCAAGCCCACGTTGACCGGACAAAGACGAGCGATTGGCCTTGTCATAGGAGCCTTTGAAGATAAACGGCGTGCCTGTCGCGTCACAGGCTTTGGCGATTTTTTCCGCCAACATGCGCGCATGATCCAAGCTTTCCAACTGACAAGGGCCACAAATCAAGCCAAATGGCATGTCGTTGGCGAGGGTCACTTGACCGCTGAGGTCGTCGGATCCGATGGAAACGGCTGTTGAAGTGGTCATGAATAAGCTCCGATCTGATTTGCACCCATAGACCATGAAGCGCGGGGGCTGTGCAAGTCGTCTCGACGTCAAAGACGCTGCCATGATTCGTGATTTGGTTGGGCGTTGCGGGCAGATATTGTGTCATGGGTTTTCGGTGTGGGATGTGTTTCGTCAATCGTCCTGTCTGGTGGATGAATGTGCCAACTTGGTGCGTTTCACTGCTGCATGGCGAAGAACCTCCCACTTTGGAAATGTTACGCTTTGGGCAGAGAAAATGCATGACCAAGTGGAGGATACACACATGCGTATCGGGTGCCCAAAAGAGATCAAAAATCATGAATACCGTGTTGGCCTGACGCCAGAAAGTGCTGCGGAACTTGTGGCTCATGGTCACGAGGTGGTTGTTGAGCATGGTGCTGGCCTTGGCATCGGGGCGACAGACGCGGATTATGTCGCTGTCGGTGCAGAGTTGGCAGATGTTGAGGCTGTGTTCGCCACAGCTGATATCATTGTGAAGGTTAAAGAACCGCAAGCGGTGGAACGCGCGCGTCTGCGCAAAGGGCAAACGCTTTATACTTATTTGCACCTCGCGCCAGATGCGCCGCAGACCAATGACTTGATGGCATCGGGGGCGGTTTGTATTGCCTACGAAACCGTCACGTCGCCCTTTGGTGGTCTCCCGTTGCTCAAACCCATGAGCCAAGTGGCAGGGCGCATGGCGGCACAGGCTGGCGCGCATACATTAGAAAAAGCCCAGGGCGGGCGCGGCGTGTTGCTTGGCGGTGTGCCCGGTGTGGCGCCTGCAAATGTGGTTGTTATCGGCGGTGGCGTCGTTGGGCGCAATGCGGCGGCGATGGCCGTGGGCATGGGCGCGGATGTCACTATTTTAGATCGGTCTAATGAGGCTTTGGAAAGCATTGATGCGCAGTTTGGCGGGCGGGTGAAAACACTTTACTCGAGCAAAACGTCATTGGCGCAGGCTATAACCACTGCGGATCTCGTGATCGGGGCTGTGTTGATCCCGGGCGCAGCCGCGCCAAAGCTTGTCACCCGCGAGATGTTGAAAACCATGCAGACAGGCGCCGTTTTGGTGGATGTGGCGATCGACCAAGGTGGATGCTTCGAGACGTCGCGCGCTACGACCCACGCTGATCCGATCTATGTGGAAGAGGGCATCGTGCATTACTGTGTCGCCAATATGCCGGGGGCTGTGGCGCGTACCTCGACCTATGCGCTCAACAATGCGACCCTGCCGCATTTGCTGAAATTGGCTGATTTGGGCATCAAAGAAGCTTTGTTGACCGACCCACATTTGTTGGAAGGTCTGAATGTGGCCCATGGTCAAGTCACCTGCAAGCCTGTGGCAGACGTGCAAGGTTTGGCGTATCTTCCTGCGCGTGAGGCCGCGGAAGCGCTTTAAGACATCTAACGGTTCGTCATTCTAAGGCCCTGCATTTGCGGGGCCTTTTTGCATCGCAGTAAAGCTGGGGCAGGCATGCGCAACGCGCATATGCGCGCGATTTAACTATGCGTTTGGCGCATGACGGGGTTCTCGCATTGTGGATTGTTGCAGTGCAGCATTTGGCCCATATTGAAGTCAAGGAAACGGGCAAAGGCACAATCGCAAGGGCCCAAAGAATTCGAAGTCAGACAGTCGTCTGCAGAATGAAAGATAGGATCTTAAAAATGGCATACGCAACTTCAAACACACAGTTCGGCCAATCCTCATTGACTGAACGTTTCGCGAAAGTGATATCTGGCGCTTTCAAAGTAATCCCCGCCGTACTTAAAGCTGTTGCAACAGCGACGGTTCAAGCGCGCTTTGTGCAAGAATTGAACGCGATGAGCGACCGTGATTTGGCAGACATCGGCATCAACCGTGTAGATATCCCAACAATCGCAAAAGAAGCGACACGCATGTAATCGCTGCTCTAAGGCGCAACACGTTTCGTTGTACTGAGTTCTGACCACTGTTTGGTCGCAAATGGTCAAAGACCATGATTGTTCAAAACCCTCGTAGCAAACGCTGCGGGGGCTTTTCTTATAACGACATGTCTGTGTGTGCGATTGTAAGGATCTGTCCCTTGAAACCTTGCAAATACGATCAACATGAAATGCGCCAGAGAACAGATTTAGACGTCTTTTTCAGTGTCATGGGCCTTTGCGCCACGTGGATCCGCAGGTAAGCTCTCGGTCAAACGCGTAGAACTGCGTAATTTGTACGAGGGGGACTGACATGAAGACGCTTGCAGCTGTTGCATTTGAAGCCGGCAAACCACTTGAAGTGGTTGAGGTGGATCTTGAAGGCCCAAAATGGGGCGAAGTTCTGATTGAAATCAAAGCCACTGGTATTTGTCACACAGACGAATTCACCCGCTCTGGCGCCGATCCTGAGGGTATTTTCCCAGTGATCTTGGGCCACGAAGGCGCAGGCGTCGTGCAAGAAGTTGGCCCTGGTGTGACATCATTGAAGGTGGGCGATCACGTGATCCCGCTCTACACACCTGAGTGTCGCGAATGTGCGTCCTGTAAGTCACAAAAAACCAACCTGTGTACATCGATCCGCGCCACGCAAGGCCAAGGCCTTATGCCAGATGGCACATCGCGTTTCTCTTACAAAGGCGAAACGATTTATCACTACATGGGCTGTTCCACTTTCGCGAACCACACTGTGATGCCTGAAATCGCTGTGGCGAAAATCTCTGAAAAAGCCGCTTTCGACAAAGCGTGCTACGTCGGCTGTGGTGTGACCACAGGTGTTGGCGCGGTGATGAACACGGCAAAGGTTGAATTCGGCGCGACTGCGGCAGTGTTTGGCCTTGGCGGCATCGGTTTGAACGTGATCCAAGGCCTGCGTTTGGCGGGTGCGGATATGATCATCGGTGTGGATGTCAACGACGACAAAGAAGAGTGGGGCCGCAAATTCGGCATGACACACTTTATCAACCCAACTAAGGGCGGCGACGTTGTTGAGCAAATCGTCAACATGACCAAACGCGGAGATGACCTGATCGGTGGCGCGGATTACACATTCGATTGTACCGGCAACGTCAACGTGATGCGTCAAGCTTTGGAAGCCTCACACCGCGGTTGGGGCGAAAGCGTCATCATCGGTGTTGCAGGTGCGGGCCAAGAGATCGCCACGCGTCCGTTCCAATTGGTCACAGGCCGCACTTGGAAAGGCACTGCATTTGGCGGCGCACGCGGTCGCACAGATGTGCCAAAAATCGTTGATTGGTACTTGGACGGTAAAATCGAGATCGATTCCATGATCACCCACACAATGGGCTTGGAAGACATCAACAAAGGCTTTGACTTGATGCACAAAGGCGAATCCATTCGCTCTGTCGTCATTTTCTAAGACTTAAACAATCCCGTGTAGTCCATTGACCGCACGGGATTTTTCTCATTTTAAGGCTCTCTCATGGAAACCGTTTTAACGAACATCTCCTTCGGCGGCACGCAAGGCGTCTACACTCATCAATCAACTTCCACAGGGACTGAAATGACTTTTGCGGTCTTTGTTCCGCCCCAAGCGGCAACGCAAAAATGCCCTGTTGTGTGGTATTTATCTGGGCTGACCTGTTCTCATGCGAATGTGATGGACAAAGGCGAATATCGTCGCAAGGCGGCTGAGCTCGGTTTGATCATCGTGTGTCCAGACACCTCGCCACGGGGGGAGGATGTGGCCAATGATGAGAGCTGGCAAATGGGTCAGGGCGCTGGGTTTTATGTGGATGCCACTGAAAAACCTTGGGCCGCGCATTTCCAGATGTATTCTTACGTGACCAAAGAATTGCCTGCCTTGATCGCCGAAAACTTCCCTGCGGATATGACGCATCAGGGTATTTTCGGCCACTCTATGGGCGGTCACGGGGCGCTGACGATCGCATTGAAAAATGCCAATACGTTCAAATCATGCTCCGCCTTCGCGCCGATCACCAACCCGTCTACGGCGGATTGGTCGAAGGGCGCTTTGGGCAGCTATCTCGGGGCTGACGAGTCCGCATGGGCTGACTATGACGCGGTGCGTTTGATCGAAAGCGGCGCGCGTTTCCCTGAGGTCTTGGTCGACCAAGGCGCTGCGGATAACTTCTTTGAAGGCTGCAATCCACATGCATTGCAAGAGGCCTGTGCAGGCACAGACATAGCGCTCACATTGCGTCTTCAAGAAGGGTATGATCACTCGTACTTCTTCATCTCGACTTTTATGGACGATCATTTGATCTGGCACGCTGAGCGCCTGACCAACTAAATGTGACCACAAAACAATGATGAAACCGGCATGAGCAATCATGTCGGTTTTTTTAAATGCTTTGTTATAACAAGCGAATGTATCCAGCGAGACCGGTTTTGGGTGTTTAGTTTCATCGCAAAGAGTTCATTCTGGTCTTATGAACAGAATTTGGATAGGCATGTGGTTGAGTTTTGAGGATACTTCCCACGTGAAAAAAATTACGCTCCCAGAGCGCCCGAATTGGCGCGACCAAGCGGCCGAACTGGGCTTCACCTTTGCTGACATGCATGGCGAACCCTATTGGGATGAATCCTCTGTGTATCAGTTTTCGTTGCGCGAAATCGAAGATGACATCGAAGACCCATCTGCTGAGTTGCATGCGATGTGTCGTGATGCGGTTGCCGAGATCGTCAAAAGCGAAGAACTGCTTGAAAAACTGGGGATACCTTCCGCGCATTTTGATTTGGTGAAAGACAGTTGGGACCGGGGTGATCCGGAATTATACGGCCGATTTGATTTGGCCTATGATGGCACCGGACCGGCGAAAATGTTGGAATACAACGCCGACACGCCGACATCTCTATTTGAATCCGCCTCGTATCAATGGACGTGGCTCGAAGATCAGATCGCGATGGGTGTTCTCGAAAAGGATGACGATCAGTTCAATGGCATCCATGAGGCGCTGGTTGCGCGGTTCAAGGCGCTGTTCGAAAACGGCATGGACCTGCATTTCACTGCGATGAGCGGTAATGCGGAAGACTACGCCACGGTCGAGATGCTGGGGTGGGCTGCGCGCGAAGCGGGGCTTGGGGCACATTATTTTGATTTAGAAAAAATCGGTCTAAGCAAAGAGGGGCAGTTTTTGGATGACGAGGCGCGTGTGATCGGCGCCTTGTTCAAATTGTATCCTTGGGAAGACATGCTGCGCGATGACTATGCCCAAAACATCGAGGCCGCCAATTGTCTAATGATGGAACCCGCATGGAAAGCTGTGGTGTCAAATAAGGGACTGTTGCCGGTGTTATGGTCGATGTTTGAGGGGCACAAAAACCTATTGCCAGCCTTCTTTGAAGCAGACATTCAGCACGGCCTGAGCGGTGTCGGAACGGTTGTTCCTGCGGTTGAAGCTGCGTTCGATCGTGCAGCCGATGCGCTGCGCGCAAGTCACGTGCGCAAACCGATTTTCTCACGCGAAGGAGCGTCTTTGTCGATTGTCGAAAACGGATACGTGACCGAATTTTCAACGAATGAATCTTACAAGGATCATCCCCAAATCATCCAAGCCTATCAACCTTTGCCTGAATTCGACGGGTTTCGTCCCGTGATTGGATCATGGATGGTCGGTACAGACTGTGTTGGGATGAGCGTGCGCGAGGATCGATCCCGCATCACCCAAGACCTATCCCGCTTTAAACCCCACTTCATCCGCGATTGATTTTAAAGGATATCTCTATGTCAAAACGTTCAAAAGCCGTCGCAATTGGTATTCTTGGTGCAGCAAGTTTTGCACTCGCAGGGTGCCAAGAAGAAAAAATCGAAGCGCAAGCTTACCCCGATATTCAAAGCTGCAAGGCCGAGGTCGGGCAGGGTGGTCTGGCCTCAACCGAGGCTTGCGATGTGGCTTTTTCTGAAGCGCAAGCGCTGCATGCGGAAGCAGCGCCGCGCTATGACAGCATTGAGGTCTGTGAAAGTCAGCACGGAGAGGGTGCGTGTGGGTCTGAACAAGCACAGCTTGGCGCGGGAGGCTCTAACGGTATCTTCATGCCACTTCTGACTGGGTATCTGATCGGCAGCATGCTTGGCGGCCGCGGTGGCTTGGCTGGCTCGCAGCCGATGTACCGCAAAGCAGGTGGCGGGTTCACCAATGCTGCGGGCAACGCGAGCTATAACTCAAACAAAGGCAAAGGCAGCCTGAACAGCAGTCAGTTTGCGAAGCCAACGGCTACCAAAGGCAAGGCGCCAATGACCAAAACAAGTGTCGCTTCGCGGGGTGGCTTTGGCAAATCCACCAGCACGCGCAGCTACGGCGGCTAAGGCGGGCTCTCCTTAAGGCGTGGATGCTGCGCTATAGTGGTAGAGACCGAAACAGACGTTTTGGTCGCACCAACAATTTGACGGCGGCCGGTGCTTCCAAACAAGAGCCAGGACAAGCAACATTGCGGTTCAATCGTTGCGGGCGCCCAAAGCTTACTTCGGGATCACAACATCGCCACTTGTATTTTCTAGTCCTGCCACTAGCGCGGCTTCTTTGCCAAAGTTGCGCGACAAGTTGACAAGCTTGATCGGTGCACTTTTGGAGATCTCATTCTCAATCTGGCATTCTGTTGCATCACGACTGCCATCGTTCACGAAGAGGACTTCGTATGTGATGTTGAGCGCTTCAGAGTCGAGTGCGTCATCAACTGCGCTCAGAAATGGACCGATTGCATCGGCTTCGTTGTGCAAGGGCACAATCAACGAAACTTTCGCCGCACCCTTTGACACGACTTCAATGTCACTTTTGGTCATAGGTACTATTCCTACCAATTGGGCCTGAGCACCGACTTCAAATATACTCTACTTTTAACTCCTGAGTTTGGCATTGCCTTGGTTTATTGTTGTGAAGTGAAAAATCCTGTGCCTTCAGGATGCATGTGGCTCGTTGCACTAGCTGATCGGCGGTCCATCAACTTTTTGCCAAGGCCAGTTTATATGCGGTTAGATTGTTTCTATCGTTCCTTTTGCTCAAGTCGATACCAAAGGCCAACTGTGATCAGCGCTGGTGGCCGCGGGACATGTTAGCATCCGTATACTCATCCATGTTTGATCCAAGAATGAGCGCTTGATAACATCCTTGAAGTTGTTTAGTTTTTAGTTCATCGAGTGACGGTGTTAATTAAAATATATATTTCAAATAGTTAACTGTAAGGATGAATCGTTTCCATGAGTAAGCCTGACCCGAGACTTATACTTTTGGTTTTGTGTATTGGTCTCTTTCTCTTCATTTCCTCATGGTCATATCTTCCGCTTATAGACCTGCCAAACCATATCGCGCGGTACCACATCTCGACGGCGAATAGTTCAGCACTTGACGAATTCTATACTTATACGTTCTCGACGAAAGCCAACGCTGCTGTAGATATGCTGTGGTTAGGCATAGGGCGGCACCTCACTGATCCTGTCCGGTTTGCAAATATTTGTATGGCATTTTATGCTGCAAACTTTTTGATCTCGGTCTCCGTGTTGTCGCGCGTGGTCCATGGAGGGTGGTCAATCTGGCCGCTTGCAGCAGCAATCTTTGTGTTTAATGTTAACTTCTTGTATGGATTTCAGAACTACCTGTTTTCCGTCCCATTTGCGTTCTATTTTCTCGCAGTTTGGTTATACATCCAGAATTATTCAGCCCTGAAAAAAATACTCATTTTGACTGTTCCGGCATTTGTACTTTTTCAGATGCATATTCTGGCGTTTGCTATCGTGCTCTTTGCGGTGTTTGGCTATGAAGTCGATCGATTGCTTGTCGCTCCAGCATCGAAACGTTGGACGCTCTTCAAGACCAATATTGTGGCCGCAGTACCGCTTTTTCTTCCTTGCCTACATTATCTTGCAGATCGCATTGGGGCACCCCCAAACGTCTATGGGAGTTTAACCTTTTATGGCTCAATTGTAGAACGTTTCTGGATGATTTTGTCGCCCTTGTTGGTAGGTTTTATAAAATTTGACGCTGTGCTGGTCACAATCGCCTTTTTCTTATTGGTTTGTTTTTATTCAATTCTTGTTAACGCCTTTATCAGTCGCCAATCAAAGCTTAGGCTTGCGCCCCATTCGAGGGGCCCGCTGTTGGTCTTCATGATCTTGTTCTTTGTTATGCCACGTAATCTTGATGGCGCTGCAGTTATCAGTCATAGATATCCTTTTGTATTTTTTTCGCTCTTCTTTGCATTTTCTTCGTGGTCTAAACTCAAGAAGCGGCAAGTAGTATTGTACACAACTGTTTTTGTTAGTTTATTCGCATACCAAGTCACGGTGATTGCCGAGTTATTCAATCGAAATCAGCAGGAAGTCACCGAGCTGCAGGCTTTATTCGAGGATTTGCTTCCCGGCGCGAGAGTACTTTCGGTAAGAGATTCACAGCTTATGGCCGAGAGGCGGTATGCACACGCTCCCGGATACTTAGTAGTGTTTGCGGACTCGTATGTGCCGACCCTGTTTCAAGGAACGCATGGATTATCGATTACCCCTGAGTGGAAGAACAACGCAACGCCTGTATGGGGGACAATCCCATCGGTCATGGTTTTTAGACCCGATATCGCAATCAAACCCTATGTTACCGCGAGCCGACATGTGTATTGGAGTCAGTGGCAAGACAAGTTCACGCATGTTCTCGCGATGGGGCAAATTCCGGACGAGAACCTGAAATATGTCGATATTCAATGTTGGCGCAGGGTCGGAGACTTCACTCTGTATTTGACAAAAGCTGGCGCGGCAGACCCTCGCTTTGCCCTTGGTGATGAGCCGGGTGAGGGATGTGAGACTGATTGAGTTGCGTCGATGTTCATGACTGGGAGCATGAGCGGCTCATCTTCAATCACCGATCTCCATTGTCAAAACAGCTGCTAGAGTAGCAGGTCATGTGCGCGCTGAATGGCTATTTCAGCCTCGTGATGTGAGAGAACTGGAGCAATAGCAAGCGCATGGTTCGAGATCGCTATTTAAGATTGTACCAGCTCGGACAACACGGGTTCAAAAGTTCCTGTTTCCATCATCGTATCGCCCCCTAGCATGTCGAAAGTCAGAGTACTGAGCCAGGTCAATTGATGGGCTAACACCCCAGATTCACGCAATACAAGAATTAGCAAAGAAATAACGAGAAATAAGTTCGGTCCATTTCGTGAGAATTGTTTTGAAGCCGTCGTCTCTTACGGAATGAGGATGCTCGGGCTCCAAATGTAGGTATGTGTTTGTTCGTCTCGTTGCTCCGAACTCCCGCGTGAGGTTTGCGTCATCGGATGTGTCAGAGAATGCGCCTTAAAATGCGAAAAGCGCCCCAAGTTGGAGCGCCTTATCGTTTTTTTCCAATCACTTAATGGGGTGATTGGCTCCGGCGGTAGGGATCGAACCTACGACAAATTGATTAACAGTCAACTGCTCTACCGCTGAGCTACGCCGGAATATGAGGGCTGTATAGCTATGAGATTTGGGGGCCGCAAGAGGGTTTTGTGACAAAAATTCATTTTTTTCAAACTTTAGTGCTTGGGCGGTGAAAAACTGCTGTTTCGCTTAGGTTCGGATCGGCCGTGATCTTTGATTGTTGTTTGAGATCAATAAGGTGGGCAAAAGTATTGCGCATGGCGGCGCGGTGGGTGAAGGGGGCAAGTTCGCCGTAAACCGCGCGGGTGGTTTGCGATAAGGTCAGTGGCGCTTCGGTAAGAGCGCCCAAGATCTGCGCCTCGCGCTGTGCACGGTGATCGAGCAAAGATTGGATCCGTAGATGGCCCGATTCAACCGGATCACCATGTCCTGGGAAGAGCGTGCAATCCTGTCGGGCTAGTAGTTTTTGACAACTTTCGCGAAAAGCCGCTGCGTCTCCATCGGGAGGAGAGATGAGCGAGCTCGACCAACCCATGATCAAATCACCGGTGAAAACCGCGTTGTTCCAAGCAAAGCAAAGATGATTACCCATGTGGCCGGGGGTGTGCAGTGCAGTGATGTCGCCGGCTGGCGTATTTATCGTCTGGGCGTCCTTAAGGTGTACATCGGGTTGAAACTTAAGATCGACACCTTCGCCGCCACCAATGTCTGTCTCTGCCGCGAGCGCACTCATCACATCTGACCGGCCAGACAGAGCGTCACCGAACGCGTAAACAGATGCGCCGGTTGTTTGCGACATCTGTGCGGCGCCCGCGCTGTGATCTTTGTGTGCATGGGTGACCAAAATATGTGAAATCCGCGCATGCGTGGGCAAAGCGTTAAAGATCGTTTGAGCGTGCTGCGAGTCCATTGGGCCAGGGTCGATCAGAACGCGTTCCGCGCCTGTGCCCAGTATGTAGCTGTTGGTCCCCCAGTATGTCATCATAGATGGATTGGGCGCGATCACCCGTATGAGACCGGTCTCAAGTTCGGTCACAACATCTGGTTGCGTCATTGTGTTTCCTCTTTGCAAGCCCCGCCCGCGCGGCTACCAATGGCTTATGATATTTGTTTGGCTCAAAAAATTCATGCCGCGTGGTCTGTATGGCCGCGCCGTGCTCATTTTGATGGTGCCAATTGTTGTGTTGCAGCTTGTGGTGTTGATCGCGTTTTCGCAACGCTATTTTAGCGATGTGACCAAACAATTGATGCACGGCGTTCAGGCGGAAATATCGCTCTATGTTGATGGAGTTGAAGAGCGTAATACGCAAGGCCTACACCCGATGCTGTCAGATCTTGATTTGCGGTTGGGCTACGTTTCAGATTTTGGGCCGTCTGTTCCCGCAGCGCAGGACGGTCGGGTTTGGTATGATTTCTCGGGCATTTTGATCACGCGTATTTTGTACCAAAGCTTTGCCAATCTTGAAGGGGTGGATTTGTCTTCAAATTCACGTCAAGTGATTGTCAGTTTGCAATTCGATGAGGGGCGTTTGCGACTTGAGGTTCCACGTGGGCGCGCATCCGCTGGTAACCCGCATCAATTGATTCTGATGACGCTGGTCACTGGGGTGATTATGTCCATCGTCGCGGCCACCTTTTTGCGCAATCAGCTACGGCCTATACGGCGGCTGGCGCGCGCGGCTGAAGCCTTTGGGCGCGGGCGCAATGTGCCGTACAAGCTTGCGGGTGCTGTGGAAGTGCGCGCTGCGGGGGCGGCGTTCGTCGCGATGCGTGCGCGCATTGAGCGCCATATCGAGCAACGTACGCTTATTTTGTCCGGCGTTTCTCACGATTTGCGCACACCTTTGACACGCATGAAGCTCAGTCTTTCGCTTATGGAAAGTGATCCCAAACTGGCGGAGGATGTGGCGGCGCTTCAAGAAGATCTGGACGAGATGGAACGGCTGTTGGACGAGTTCTTGGCGTTTACGCGTGCTGACGCTTTGGATGAGCCGCAAAAGGTCGATGCCGCTTCGATTTTGTTGTCGGCGCATGACCGCGCGAAGCGAGGCTCGGATCGTGTTGAACTGGGATCAACGACCTTGGGGTCTGTTGAGTTGTCTGCCCGACCTGATGCATTGGCGCGCGCCTTGGACAACTTGATTTCCAACGCGCTCAGGTATGGTGGCCGTGCTCGGCTTTCCTTGACAGTCCTTGAGCGCTCCGTTGTGTTTTGCGTAGAAGATGACGGACCGGGAATTGATATCGAAGACCGTGAAAAAGTATTGCAGCCTTTCGTGCGACTTGATCCTGCTCGCAATCAAAATCGCGGATCTGGGGTGGGGCTTGGATTGGCCATCGCAACGGACATTGCGCGTAAACATGGCGGTAGTTTGCGTCTTGGTGAAAGTGCCGAGCTTGGCGGGCTCAAGGTTGAACTTATTATTGCGCGGTAGTGCGGTTTTACATCTTCAAGCGCACTAAACGCGTGACGCAGGTGGTCCGTCTTTGTACGGCGCTAAGGCTGCCCATACGGTGGAATGCGTTGGCGTGGGGATGTCAAGCTCTTGTCCTAATTGATGGACACGCCCCGACAGCCACGCCAATTCCGTTGGTTTGCCACGCTGGATATCAACCAGCAACGAAGAGGATTGCGCAGCGGGTTGGGCCGAGTACAACTCAATCACGGTGTCTGCATGTGCGTCATCCATCACAATGCCTTTTGCGTTTGCCACTGCAATTGCCTCGCTCAGCAACGCCCTGAGCAATCCTGTGGCCTCAGCAGAGGCAAACACGCCGCCAAGATTGAGGTGCGAGAGTGCCGTGATTCCAGCGATGGAGGCCTGTGCTGTGAATTTGCTCCACACCGTTTTGTCAGAGTTTTCAACGGGCGTCACATCAAGGGCCACGGTATGGTCAATGACGTCAAACAACGCCGCCATGGTTTGATCGCCAAAAAGAGGGTCGACCAGCATCTGATGTTTTCCTCCTGGGGAGGCAATTATCCCCGGTTCTTTGATGTAGGACGCCAAGTAAATCACGCCCTGCGCAACGATCATCGGGTTGACGTATTTTGCAACGATGGATTTAGCGTCGATCCCGTTTTGCAAAGTGATGATACGGCTGCGAGGGGTCAAAAGCTTGGGGATTTGCCGTGCCAACTTGTCCAAATCAGGCAGCTTCACCGTGGCAAAGATAAAGTCGGCAGTCCCGACGTCGTCAATATGTTCGACGGCCTTGATGTCGGGCAAATGTGCATCGCCAAGCGGGCTTTCAATCGTAAGGCCCCGAGATTGGATCGCGGATAAATGATCACCGCGCGCAACCAAAGTGACGTCATGACCTGCCTCGGCCAGACGCCCGCCAATATATCCACCAATTCCAC
>NZ_JBDMZG010000186.1:0-3340 GCF_039769035.1 Pacificibacter sp. | reverse complement strand
TCCGCGTCGAGCGCACGGAGATATCGCGCACAAAGCCCATTTGATCCCCGACCTCGATCCAATCGCCCTCAGAAACAGGGCGCTCAATCAACAAAATGATGCCGGAGACAAAGTTCTGCACGATGTTTTGCAGACCAAAACCGATCCCAACCGACAAGGCCCCCGCGACCAGTGCCAAAGCCGACAAGTCAATGCCGGCCGCCATAATCGCGACAATCGCCGACAAAAACACGCCGATGTAACCGGTGCCTGAGACCACGGCCTGCTGGCCGCCACGGTCGAGATTTGTTTTGGGCAAAATCGTCGAAGACAGCGCGGCCTTGACCAAGCGCGTCAGGCCAAAGCCAATGGCGAACACAATTAAGACGGTCAAAATATTGGTGATGGACAGATGCGCGTCGCCCAAGGGCACGCCCTTTTTCATCGCGGTCCAAATTTCCAACAATTGCTCAACGCGCATGCCCCAGATCAGGGCAAAAACCGGAATAGACAAAAGAACCAAGGCCAATGACACCAGCACGGGCACCAAGCCATCGCGCGCCTCCGGTCCGCGCTGTAAAATTGCAGCATATAGGTCAGACGCAAACCGCGAGGCGACCAACAAGACGCACAGCAGCGTGAGGCTGAGAACGGAAGGGTAAACAATGCCACTGGCCGCGGACATGTAGCCCACAGCGCCCATCAGCACCGCGATCACCGCAGCAGGTCGCAACAAGCCCATCATTGAGCGCGACACCAGTGCCACGAACCCCAGCGACGCGCCTTGGTCCATGGACGGTCCAATGACCTGCGCGTCGGCGCGGTCGACCGAAATCAACATCTGCGCCAAGCGGAACAACGAAATGGCAATCAAGGCGATCAACGGAAAGCGCAAAACACTCATCGTGCCGGCATCATAAGCGTCGATACGCGCAATATCAGACAGCAACAAATGTACGCCGTAGCCTAAGCCAATCAGCGCCAAATGCCCCGAGGCTTCGCGCGTTTGTGCAGGACTTAGATCAAAGGCAGGCTCCGCTGTTTCGGTGGGCTTCAACACACGTGCGGCCAACCAAAGGGCAAAGAAATAGGCAAAGCCAATCGCTGGCACAGCCTCAGCGATGACCTGCCCGCGTTCGTCCAAGATGCCTGATATTTTGGCCGCTTGCGAAAAGGCAAACAGTCCCGCAACAGGCACAATCACCTGACCTAAAGATCCAACAAATCCAGAGACTTCGCGCCCCGCAGTGCCCTTGATATAACTTTGGATTTTGTCTGACGCCTTATCCGTCAAACGACGTCCGCGCAGCACAAGAAACACCGCAAGGATGGTCAAAAACAAGATCGTCGCGCCATTGGCTTTGAGGCGCATTTGCACGCGTTCATTGGTCAGATTATTGCCAGTATTGGCCCAAGCCGTGACCACTGTGTCAGACAAATCCGCAACGGCTTTTGGCCACAAAACGGGATTGAGCGGCGTGGGCCCAAGCTCCATCAGAGCGTCGGCTTGGCGGGACAACAGCACGTCGTCAATTTCACCAATCACGCCATCGGCGCGGGTAAAGGCCTCTTGCGCTTGGCGCACAGGCGTCATCGCCACGTCAAGCTGCGCGTTCAATTCAGCGCGCCGTGCAGACAAATCCGGTGGCTCTGCCCCCCCATCTGTGGGTGCAGGACCAAGCGTTTCAATCTGCGCTTGAAGGGTTTCTATCCGCGTCGCATTGATGCTTTGCGCTGCCAGAAAATCTGATCGCCAGTCCACGAGTTGCGCGCGTGCCGCTTCTAAAGCAGCGTCATCAGGCGCAGCGCCTTGCAACTCGTTTTCGAGCGACACTGCAAAGCTGTTCCAAGCCGCGTAATCAGGCGCCGAGACCTCTTGTGCCTGCACCGAAAGAGGCAGACACAAGCAAAAAATCAAGATGAGGCGGCTGATGAGCGTGCGCATTAACCCTCGTAAACGTCAGGCAAAGCGCGGGGTCCGCGATCAAGCCAGGTTGGCACTGGCAGGCCCTTTTCCTTAAGGAATTCAGGGTTGAACAGTTTGGATTGGTAGCGCGTGCCATAGTCACACAGCACGGTCACAATCGTGTGGCCTGGCCCCATTTCACGCGCCATTTTCATCGCACCCGCAACGTTCACACCAGAAGAGCCACCAAGGCACAGGCCTTCGTGCTCGAGCAAATCAAACACAACAGGCAGCGCCTCTTCGTCAGACACTTGGTAGGAATAGTCAGGCTTGAAGCCTTCCAAGTTGGCGGTGATACGCCCCTGCCCGATGCCTTCGGTGATGGAGCCGCCTTCGGATTTCAACTCACCGGTGGTGTAGTAGCTGTGCAAAGCAGCCCCCATCGGATCGGCCAGACCGATTTTGACGCCTTTTGGCTGCAACGCCATGCCAACGCCAGCCATGGTGCCACCAGAGCCCACAGCACAGATAAAGCCGTCGACCTTGCCGTCGGTTTGTTCCCAAATCTCAGGACCTGTGGTTTCAATGTGGGCTTGGCGGTTGGCGACATTGTCGAACTGGTTGGCCCAGATCACGCCCTCATTGGTTTCGCGTGCAAGCTGTTCGGCCAAACGACCAGAGTAGCGCACATAGTTGTTCGGGTTGCGATAAGGGGCCGCAGCCACCTGCACCAATTCCGCACCCGCCAGACGCAGCATGTCTTTTTTCTCTTGGCTTTGCGTCTCAGGGATCACGATCACCGTGCGAAAGCCCAAAGCAGAGCCGACAAGCGCCAGACCGATGCCTGTGTTGCCAGCAGTACCTTCAACAATGGTGCCGCCCGGTTTCAACAGACCTTTGTCCATCGCGTCTTTGATGATGTACAGCGCCGCGCGGTCCTTCACGGATTGGCCGGGGTTCATGAACTCAGCCTTGCCCAAAATCTCACAGCCTGTAGCCTCAGACGGGCCTTTCAGGCGGATCAAAGGCGTGTTGCCGATTGTGTCGATGAGATCTTGGTTCACGCGCATATCCGGCGCTCCTTATTAATTCTTTAGTCTTGGAATATGTAGAACGAAGGTTCGCCACACTCAAGCCTTTCGCAGTCATTCAAGGACAGTGTTTTGGATTCATCCACCGTCACAGAACATTAAGCCGCGCGTCTTGCTTTCAAGATGTGCTGCGTTTCTCCAGTGTCAGCCAAATCCCCTCTGCCGAGCGCACCGTCAGATGGGCCACGGGCACAGGCGTTTCGCCGTCCACAACCCGAAGCTTATAGGCCCCTGCGATCATCGCCAACAACATTGGCCCTTCCACCATGGCAAAGCCCGCGCCGGTGCACACCCGTGCCCCCGACGAAAATGGAATATAGGCGTCGCGCAAACATTGTTTGCCGTTGTCGGTCTTGAACCTGTC
>NZ_JBDMZG010000185.1:0-7246 GCF_039769035.1 Pacificibacter sp. | reverse complement strand
GCTTTGGTAGATTGACCTTCTACCAAAGCGGTTCCTGAGTCAATGGAAAACCTTGCGGAAAGTCACACAAAACGAAAGAATCCTGCCTCTTTTTGTGTAAATTCAATGCAAAACTAGCGCATCAGTATTTGCCTATATCCTAAAATTCTCCTAACGTGCCGCTCACTTCACAGCGTTTTGGAGGAGCGCGCCTTATGAATCTCAAAGAGCTTTCGGCCATACTGAAACTGTCTCAAACAACCGTCAGCCGCGCGCTGAACGGCTACCCTGAGGTTTCTGAAGCCACCCGCGAGCGGGTGAATAAAGCGGCGCGTGACCACAATTATATTGCCAACACCCGCGCCCGTGGCCTTGCCACCGGTCGCACGCATGCTGTGGGCCACGTCATCCCCCTGTCGACCAAACACGAAGTGGTCAATCCGGTGTTCACCGACTTCATTGCGGGTGCCTCCGAAATCTATTCGCAAGAAAACTACGACATGCACCTGTCTATCGTGCCAGACACCAACGAAGAATCAGCCTACCGGAATTTTGCCTCCAAAGGGTCCGTTGATGGGGTGATTGTTCACGGTCCCGTTGAGAACGATCCGCGAATCAAACTGCTTCAAGATATCGGCATGCCCTTTGTGGTTCACGGACGCTCAAACGCCGAACTTGACCAAAATTATGCTTGGGTCGACGTGAACAACAAACGCGCGTTTGAGCGCGCCACCCAGTTCTTAATCGACCTTGGACATGAACGCATTGCACTGCTTAACGGCTTGGAAACAATGGATTTTGCCATGCGTCGACGTCACGGATATGACAGCGCCATGACGGCCGCAGGACTGCCGATAAATCCGGATTTCTGTTTGTCTGACGAAATGACTGAAGAGTACGGCTTTCAGGCAACCATGGCGCTTTTGAAAGCAGACCAACCGCCCACGGCCTTTCTCGTGTCCTCCATTATTGTCGGAATCGGCGTGCGACGCGCCTGCAATGAAATGGGCCTTGTTTTGGGCAAAGATGTGTCGTTGATCATCCATGACGATGAGCTTTCATACTTTCGCAACGGTCACGCGGAACCTGTGTACACAGCAACACGTTCATCTGTGCGCTTCGCTGGTCGCACCTGCGCTGAGCTGTTGATGGAACAGATTTCTGATCCCGACTGCGCGCACCGCCATGTGCTGCTTGAGGCCGAATTGATCATTGGCAACACCACTGGCCCTGCCCCCAAATCATAGCGCCAGCCCCGCAGCGCCACATGCGAACTCCGGCGCCATGTGATCGGCTCATGGCGCGCACTGACATCCGACGTCGCGAAAAACACATCAATTGAGCAACAATTCACGACGAAATCGCCCTCAAAGCGCTATGGATTTTCAAAATAGTGTACTATAACGTTATAGATCACGCAAAGTCCGCGCCTTCCTCTATAGCAATTCCGATTCTATCCTGCTATTTCCATCAAAACCTCTAGGTTAGCGCTATCACCAACAGCCGACCCCCCAGCTTGGAGCCAAACATGACCCTGACACGCAAAGATTTCCCAAAAGGCTTCAAATTTGGAGCCGCAACAGCCGCCTATCAAATCGAAGGCAGCGCCTTTGGCGGTTGCGGCCCCTCCCATTGGGACACCTTCGCCGCGACCCCTGGCAACGTTGTCCGCAATGAAACCGGTGCTATCGCTTGCGATCACTATGGGCGTTATGAACAAGACTTCGACCTGCTCAAAGACGGCAATTTTGATGCCTACCGCTTTTCGACTTCATGGGCGCGCGTGCTGCCAGAGGGGCGTGGTCAGGTCAATCAAGAGGGTTTGGACTACTACGACCGCTTGACAGACGCGCTTTTGGAACGCGGCATCAAGCCCTACCAAACCTTGTACCACTGGGAAATGCCCGCCGCCCTGTCCGATCTCGGGGGCTGGACCAATCCAGACGTCCACAATTGGTTTGGTGACTATGTCGATATCATTGACGACAAAATCGGCGACCGCATGGAAGGCATTGCCACCATCAACGAACCTTGGTGCGCGGCCTACTTGTCCCACTTCCTTGGCATCCACGCACCTGGCCTGCGCGACATCCGCGCGGCGTCTCGTGCCATGCACTATATTCTTAAGGCACACGGCGAAGCTATGAACCGCCTGCGTGCCAAAGGCCGCAGCAACCTTGGTATCGCGCTGAATTTCGAATACGCGCACCCTGCCTCCAACGATCCGGCCGACATTAAGGCCGCGGCCACCGAAGACGCTATCTACAACCGTTGGTTCATCGAGGCGATGACCAAAGGCACCTACCCTGCAGAGGCTTTGGAAGGGTTTGGCGCCCACCTGCCAAAAGGCTGGGAAGAGGATCTCAAGACGCATATCCACCAGCCGCTCGATTGGCTCGGCGTCAACTACTACACCCGCAAAATTCACGCCCACGACCCAGACTCAAATGCTTGGCCGCACACCAAAGCCGTCAAAGGTCACCGTGCGACGACCCAGATGGGTTGGGAAATCTACCCCGAGGGTCTGCACCATTTCCTCACGCGGATGAACGACGACTACGTTGGCGATATGCCGATGATCGTCACAGAAAACGGGTTTGCTTGGGATGACCACGTCGAAAACGGTGTTGTCCATGACCCAGAACGCGGCGCCTTTATCCAAAGCCATTTGGCGGCGATGAAGCAGGCCATCGATGATGGCGTAAACCTGCAAGGGTTCATGTACTGGTCGCTGTTTGACAACTACGAATGGGCCGAAGGGTTTGAAAAACGCTTTGGTTTGGTGCATGTGGACTTCGAAACACTGGCGCGCACACCCAAAGCCTCTTACCACTTACTTAAAGAAGCCCTGAAACGAGACTAAGCGATGACAAAACACCCAAAAAACGCCCTTTCGCTCGTCGCGGATATCGGCGGCACCAACACACGCGTGGCTCTGGCGAACGGCAAAGACTTGCTGCCCGACACCATCCGGCGCTACCGCAATTCGGGCTACCCTGGCTTGGAAACAGTCCTGCGCACCTATATTTCTGAGGAAGGCGACGTCGATTGCCTTGGCGCGTGCGTCGCTGTCGCGGGCCCTGTGCGAGACGGCGTTGGCACCATGACAAACTTGGATTGGACCATCGACAAGGAAACCCTGCGTCGCGCCACAAGTGCTGAAAATGTGTCTATTTTGAATGACTTGCAGGCACAAGGTCATGCGTTGGGGTACATCTCTGACGACAACATCACCTGCGTCGCGCCTGCGCATACCGCTGAAGCGCCGTCCCCAAATGCTGTGCGTTTGGTGGTTGGTGTTGGAACGGGATTTAACGCGGCGCCAGTGTTTGAAACCCATACAGGTCGTTTCGTTGCCCCGTCAGAATGTGGCCACGCCAACCTGCCGATCCGCAACGAGCTAGAGCTGGCCTTGTGCCAATTCATCGAAAACGCGCATGGTTTCCCGTCTATCGAAGATGTGTTGTCGGGGCGCGGCTTGGAACAGGTCTATCGGTTCTTGGGAATCCAAGCCAACGACCCACGCGAAAAATTCGCAGCCGACATCATGGCATCCGTAGAGGCGAAGAACGATCCGCGCGCAGATGAAACCGTTGCGATCTTCATCAAGATATTGGGCACGGTCGCGGGCAACCTTGCGCTGATCCAATTGCCGTTTGGGGGCATTTATTTGGTCGGCGGAGTTGCGCGCGCTATGGCACCGCATCTTGAGCGGTTCGAGTTTGCGCATGCCTTCCGCGACAAAGGCCGCTTCACAGGCTTCATGCAGAACTTTTCGGTCTCAGTGGTCGAAGACGACTACGCCGCCCTCACCGGCTGCGCATCGCATTTGCATAGCTTGACGTCCTAAGACTTTGATCTCATCAAGAAAACACGCCCTCGACGCCGCCGCGGTATCGGGGGCTTTTTTATGCGCAGCGCAAAATGGTCGCTCAGGCATGTTTACCAGTAATTTTTTACCGTCAGTTACATTTACTATAGTTACTTGCCTTATTTCTGGCGCGACAGATTTAGGTTGTCGAAGGAGGATTGACATACAGGTTCGTGATAGCCGGAGCGCGGGGCCTGTGATGCAAGTTGTGATACTTATCTGTTTGATCGGCTTCATAAATACGCACAACGACCATTCTGAGAACAAAATAATAAGTACTGCTCTCAAACGTGTGGGTAGTTAGAGAATGTTGGGCAAATCAATTCGATGTAGAAAATTATATCGATTCAATGCCTGCGCGCTACTGCAGCCTTGGCCTTGGTGTTTTTTCACATTCAACCATGCATAGAAAAGCTGGTGTGCTTTGCACTCGAATCGCTCGCAGAATCCGGATACACATCAAAAACCGTGAAGCCAATTCAGCTCTAACCAAGGCCTTGTAATCAGGCCGGGGCCATGTATGTCCACAAATGACAGGACTGTATAGATATATAAATTCACGTTTGCGTCGTCGATGGAGCTTGAGAAATTGCTCTTGAAGCGCTCCGGCGCGGTGTCTTTTTGCCAGCCCTGCGGTCTATTCTTCCAACTCAACGGAAACGACATAACGTGTCCGGATGACTCCGGGGATCAGTTTGATCGAATAATTCTTGAGTCTGGACGGCACTGCAATGGTCAGAGGGCGGTGTTCGCCTGATTCAGAGGGGGGAAAGCGCACTTGGGAAACCTGTCCGTCATTCAGGATGAAAACCGAAAACTTGTCTTCAGCCTGAATCCCCAAATGAAGGAAACGCGGCGCTTGACCGTCAGGTACATTTATTTGCAGTCCGCGTTCGCCGAACACCAGTTCCGTTTCGGCTCCCGCTTCAGTGACCTGATCCTGTTCTGTTCCGGTTTGGTGCTTTGGATCTATCGTGGAGAAGTACATAATTTCGGAGTGGAATGCGGCAGCGTCTTCGGGCTGCAAGTCTCGGGACGATATATCGTAATTTCTGTAAATATCGAAGGTCGGTTGCGGCAGTGAATAAAACTGCAGCCTAAATACGTCTTTGAGTCTTTGAAAACTCCACAGATCGCCGCGGACGACGCTGTGCACCAACTCCACAAGGTGCTTCGTCTCAGCATCGATCAGCCGATCGATTTGCCCCACATGCGCAAACTCGTAATTTGTGGGGATTTGCCGGTAATAGTGTCCTATTCGCCAGTCATCGCGCTGCCTGGCGGGGAGCCGCGATAGAACCGGGTCCGTCAGAGCACACCTGTCGATCCATGAAACGGAAGGTCCGGAATCAATTCCTCGCTGCCCCAGCTGGTGGCAGACTATTCCACCGAGTTGCAAGTCGGTGAAGGTCCGCCATTCGGGGGGGGGGAACCCCCGCCGTTTGGGGCTTAGCAGGCCCCATCGCTGATAGTAAAAACCACGTTCATCGGCAATACCGTCGGCGTTGATCTCGCGGTGTTCGTAGTCCGGACCGCTCAGGATTGTTTTTGAAATGTTTGGCACTCCGAACAACAGAACACACACGGACAACAGAATGGCGCGGCTTCGAGCGGTGGGGCGCATCACCATCAAGAAAATCGAGAAGAAATAGGCGGGCGCCAGAAACCGCCCCTCCATGAAGTCGCCCCCGACGTAACATATGTAGAGAAGGTAAAGAATGAGGCCGTAAACAAACGTCCGGCCGGCGGATTGGAACAATCCCAAGACGCAGGCTACCAGTATGATGGCGGGCGTGACCGGGTCGGTTACAACACTATGGAAAAAATACCGCCCCCCCTGTTCAAGCCGCTCGATGGTTCCGATCCCCGTGTTCAACTTCGCCAGAGCGGTATTTGGAAACGGGTTTCCGTAATAAAAAAGTGAAAACAAGGTCCACAGGATTACCGGTGACAGGGCGAATACGGCTTTGACCATGAAACCTATTTTCGATCCTGAATTCAGGAACAACATGACTCCTGCTGGCACAAGGAAGAAAATCAGATCCGGTCGATTGAGATAGCACAGGCCGAACAGAAATACCGGTTGGATAATTTTGTCAGCGCTTCCGTGCCTGTGCGCCCGCTCAAAAGAGATCATCGACAGCGCCAGAAGCAGATAGCTTAGCGGCACTTCCAAACCACTCGACGAAAAATCCATGAACGCTTTTGACAATATCAGTGCCAGAAAGCACATAGTCGTTAGAATTATTCCTGTTCGGCTGTGCCAGATCAGTACTGCAATCGCCAACACTGAGGACAAAAGTGACAAAACCAAGGATGACAAATAAATATTTTTTAGGAGCAACTCTGTCCCTGCCAGCGCAAAAAACCAGAGCGTGTGGGTATAGGCCTGAACCCGCTCTCCGACATTAAAAACGGGACCGTATCCGTTCGTCAAATTCAGAACGCTTCTCATGGAAATGAGTGCATCATCCGATATCCAGGCAACCCGGAACCAAAGAACTGAAAATACCGCCAGCAGCATAGTCACAAAAAGGAACTTGGCAACGTTCCGTGTCATATTCATCATCCAACTGCCTCAGTTAACTAATTTTTCAGCGTCTCAATTCCACGAACATAGTAAAACGTCCTGGGAGCTAAACAGCATTGTGTGGGTTTCATTGCCGTGGCACCAGGTTGCCTTGATCCTTAAAAATTTCTTCGCCAGATCTCGAAACGCGGCACGGTTTTTACTTTAGAATAATTCTGATCGAGGAAGTGTAAAAGTTCCGGAATTTTCTTTAACATGTCCCGGGAGTCGTGGTTGTGTCCCGTGACATGCGGGGTTTGATCGTCGAACTGCACAATGAAGGTTTCCGGTGGCTTTGCCTCCAGCCTTGATATCAGATCATGAGTATACCGGCCGTCATAAAAATCGACGACGAGAGGCCATGCATAGGGGTATCTATAGGATGGCGGCCTCTGCAAAAGGAAATAAAGCAGGGTTTCGTAGCCCCAGACGAATATCTGGTCGTCCGGTTTTTGAAGCTCTGCAATCTCCTCGGCTGCGGCCACTGTTTCAATAAAATTGAAATCGGGTGGCATGTTATGCAGCGCCCAGTGCAGTTTGTCATCTCCGTCATTGACCTCAATAATAACATTGCGAAGGCTTTTAGTGAACGCCGTTTGGTACGGCAGGATGAGCATCGCGACAACCACCATAATGGCGCCCGTCTTTTTGAGAACCGATCTCGCGTCCCGGTTCACCTGTTCGATCATGGCGTCTGCAGTAAGAGCTATCGTGATTGGCAAGGGCAACAGGAAGGGCAAGTAGTGATAGGTGAAAAACTTTCCCTGCGACACGACCGATGCCGTGGCGGCAAGAAGGGAAATCAGTATTATTGCGTGTAATTCGGT
>NZ_JBDMZG010000034.1:0-10832 GCF_039769035.1 Pacificibacter sp. | reverse complement strand
GCCGAAGCTGCCGTGGTTGGTTTCCCACATGAAATCAAAGGCCAAGGCATCTACGCCTATGTCACCTTGATGAATGACCAAGAGCCGTCTGATGCGTTGAAAAAGGAATTGGAAACATGGGTCCGCACAGAAATCGGCCCTATTGCCAAGCCTGACTTCATCCAATGGGCCCCCGGCTTGCCGAAAACCAGATCCGGCAAAATCATGCGCCGCATTCTGCGCAAGATCGCTGAAAACGACACGGGATCTTTGGGCGACACATCAACCCTAGCCGACCCCGCAGTGGTCGACGATCTGGTCGCCAACTCGATCTACAACGCTTGATTTCATAAGGCGTGATGCGAAAGTTATAAAGGCCGCCGTTATGGGCGGCCTTTGATCTTTAAAGTGACCCCGTTTTTCTAAATTTAGCTCTCGTTAACCAAACCTTTGCCTTTGCACGACACTGCTAAAGACATGGATATTGGCGCGATCACTTCACAAAAAGACTGGGACAGACTGACGGACCAGTTCCAAGCCCCTTTGCAACAAAGGTGGCTTTACGGTGCCGCCGCCGAACGCCTTGGCCGGACGACACGTCGCATCGCGATCTATGACGACACCGCCTGCATCGCGACAGCACAGACCGTCAGTCGTAAAATCGCCGGCGTTGAGGTTGCCCTCGCAACGCGTGGACCGTTAATAGTTGAAGCCTGTGATCGTCAACGGGCTTTAAAACGCATCAAGCGCGCCCTGCCCGCGCGCACCATCACGGTAATGACCCCTGCCGAAAAGCTTCGCAGGATAAAACTGTCCCAAACGCCAACGCTGTGCATGCTTGACCTATCGGTCTCACCTGAGGATTTGCGCGCCAATCTTCATGCCAAGTGGCGTAACGGATTGAAGAAAGCCGAACAAACGCGTCTCAAAGTCGTGAAAATCACCGCTACCCCTGAGGCGCTGATGCCCTTGCTGCGAGCCGAAAAAGAACGACAATCCAAGGCGACCTATCGCGCGCTGCCGCCAGAGTTCGCCCTCGCCCTGCAAAACGTCGCGCCGCGATCCTTGCGACTGTTTGCAGCTTCAGACGCGCAAATGTTGTTCATCAAACATGGCAATACTGCGACTTATTACATGGGCCACACGGGCCCGAATGGACGGGCACAAAACGCGCACAACCTCATTTTGTGGAGCGCCATGTTGGCCCTTAAAAAGGAAGGCGTCACACGGCTGGACTTGGGCACGATCGATCAAAAGCGTGCCCCTGATTTGGCGCGTTTCAAACTGCGCACAGGAGCATTCGCGTTTCAAAGTGGTGCTGCGTGCTTTCTGTAACTTATTAACCTACCAATGAAAAAGGCCCCGCATTCACATGCGAGGCCCAAACACTAAAGCAAAAAAGCTTACTTCATCATCGCCATATCGGTGATGTCAGAGGTGTACGCGCCCTCAGGGGCTTTCGTGATCACAGGATCAGACCCGCCAGACAACAAAGACGCAACGGTACGGTCGTAGTCAGCCATTTCAAGCGCGCCAGTGGAGCCCTCGATCAGTTTGGCCACTTCGCCCATCATACGGATCTGGTGCTTCTCGGTTTGCGCACCTGTTTCATCGTACTCAAGCACGATCTCTGCAGCTTCTTCTGGGTTCTCAGCAGCCCAAGTCCAACCCGCCATAGAGGCTTTCACGAAACGCGCCATTTTGTCTTTGAACGCATCGTCTGTCAGGCTGTCTTCCAACACGTAGAGACCATCTTCCAAAGTCGCAACACCTTGATCTTCATACTTAAATGTCACGAGCTCATCAGGGGAAATGCCAGCATCCACAACCTGCCAGTACTCGTTGTAGGTCATGGTCGAAATACAAGCGGCTTGTTTTTGCAGCAGTGGATCAACGTTGAAACCTTGTTTGAGAACCGTCACGCCGCCCTCAGATCCATCCGTCGCGATGCCAAGTTTGCCCATCCAGCTCAAGAACGGATATTCGTTGCCATAGAACCAAACACCCAAAGTGTTGCCCGCGAAATCAGTCGGCGCTGTGATGCCGCTTTCTTTGAGACAGGTCAGCATCATGCCGGACGACTTGAAAGGTTGCGCGATGTTCACCACAGGCGCGCCGTTTTCGCGTGCGGCCAAAGCGGATGGCATCCAATCGACCATCACGTCAGCACCACCGCCAAGCAGCACTTGCACAGGGGCCACATCTGGTCCACCTGGCTTAATTGTGACGTTCAAATCTTCGGCTTCATACAGACCTTTTTCAAGCGCCACATAGTAGCCCGCGAATTGCGCTTGGGTGACCCACTTCAATTGCAGCGTCACATCATCGGCCGCAAATGCACCCGTTGCCATCGCTGCCAGCGCTGTTGCGCTCATCAGTAGATTTTTCATAATACAACCTCCAAGTTGTTGACCTGCCGAGGTTTTCCTCGTGCAGCTTTTATACGGTTACCCGCGTTGTGAGGGATGCCAAAAGGTCACCCTCTTTTCGATTAATGCCACAAGCCCATACAAAGCCGTGCCCGTGAGCGCCGATATCGTGATTTCAGCCCAAACCATATCCGTTGCCAAGCGCCCCATCTCTGTGGTGATGCGAAACCCCATGCCACGGATCGGAGAGCCAAAATATTCAGCAACAATCGCCCCAATCAGCGCCAAAGTTGTCGCAATTTTGAGACCGTTGAACACGAAAGGCAGCGCGGCTGGGATGCGCAGTTTAAACAGCGTCGTCACATGCCCCGCTGCATAGGTCCGCATCAAATCACGTTGCATGTTGTCCGTGGCAGACAGCCCGCCAAGCGTGTTTACCAACATCGGGAAAAACACCATGATCGCGACGACTGCCGCTTTGGAATGCCAATCAAAACCAAACCACATGACCATAATCGGCGCCAATCCGACAATTGGCAAGGCCGCGAAAAAGTTCGCCACAGGCATGAGCCCGCGTTTAAGAAACTCAAAACGATCAATCACCAACGCCAGTGCAATTCCCGCAAAACTGCCCATCCAAAGCCCATTCAGTGCGCCCTTGATAACCGTTTGCACCCAGTCCCCCCACAAGATCGGCAAAGATCCAGCGATAGCTGCACCAATCATTGACGGCGCAGGCAAAAGTGCGGGTGAAATATCGAACAGACGCACCACGATTTCCCACACAAGCAAGACCAAAAGCCCAAACCCAACGGGGTACGCGATACGTTCAAATTGCGTGTCAGAACGGGTCATGCTGGTTGCTCCCCCATGGCGCGGCGCAGGATTTTTTCAATCGCGCCAACGGTGAAAATCAAAATACCAGCCAAGATCGCAGCCGCAAACAAGGCGGCCCACATGATCATCGGCTCGCCAAATTGCGACCCAATCAAAATCCGCGCGCCAAGGCCTGAGATGGCACTGGTGGACAATTCGCCCACCACAGCGCCGACAAACGCGGCGGCGACACTGACTTTCAACGAGGCAAAAAAGTAAGGCATGGAGGACGGCACACGCAGTTTCCAAAACACTTCAGAGGTCTTCGCGCCATAGGTCTTGAGCAAATCAAGTTGCATATGATCGGGGCTGGTCAGCCCTTTGACCATGCTCACCATTACAGGAAAAAAGCTCAGATAAGCGGCGATCATCGCTTTGGGCACCAACAGTGACCCTGCCCCAATGGCATTGGTCAACACCACAATGATAGGAGCGAGCGCCACAATCGGGATGGTCTGCGAAATGATCGCCCATGGCATCAAACTGAGCCGCCCAACACGGCTGAGGACAATGATGGCCGCCAATGACACACCAACAACAATCCCCAAGGCAAAGCCCCAAAGCGTTGTTTTTAAAGTGATTGTGCCTTGATAGATCATTGAACGCTTCGACGTGATCTTTTTCTCGACCGTGGTTTTCCACAGCTCACGCGCCACTTGATGCGGCACAGGCAACAGCGGACGATCTTGTTGCATCGTGTCTACGACAACCTCGGAAAAGCTCGGATTTGTGCCCGCGCGCGCAGCTTGATCGTAAGTCCACGTCGAGTTCATTTTAATCGCAGCAGCGTACCACACCACCATCAAAACACTGATGACGACCAAGACTGGCACAACAGACTGTGTCCATGATGTGGCTGCGCCCTTACTCATTCTTCATGCCCCGCCCGCAAACCGTCACGTACGCGATGCGCAATTTCGATAAACTCAGGGCTATCGCGAATATCAAGGGGCCGTTCTTTGGGCAAAGGACTGTCGATAATATCGGTGATCCGCCCCGGACGCGGTGACATGACCACGATCTTGGTGCTCAGATAAACGGCCTCGGGGATGGAGTGCGTCACGAAGGCGATGGTCTTTTCTGTACGCGCCCAGAGCTTTAAAACCTGTTCGTTCAAATGGTCACGGACAATTTCATCCAGCGCCCCGAAAGGTTCGTCCATCAACAAGATATCCGCATCAAACGCCAGCGCCCGCGCAATCGATGCACGCTGCTGCATACCGCCGGACAACTGCCATGGGTACTTTTTCTCAAAGCCTTCAAGGTCCACAAGCTCAAGCACTTTGCGAACACGCTCAACCTGTTCGGCCTTGGAAAACCCCATAATTTCAAGGGGAAGCTTCACATTCCCACCAATCGTGCGCCACGGGTACAATCCGGCGGCTTGAAACACATAGCCGTAAGAGCGCGCCTTGCGGGCGTCCTCAGGCGACAATCCGTTCACCGTCAAAGTGCCCCCTGTCGGGGTCTCAAGCCCAGCAATACAGCGCAATAACGTCGTCTTGCCGCAACCAGACGGACCGATGAAGGAAACAAAGTCGCCTTTGTTGATCTCAAGATTCACATCTTTGAGCGCATGGACCGGGCCATCGTTGGTTTGAAATGTGAGGTCCACATTGGACACATCGATCACTGGCGAAGTCATAGTTGGTCTTTCTGGCCTGGCTTTGTGCGAGGTCCATTTTTGTCCCTGTCGCGAGGGGGCCGCGTTCGGCCCCCACCCAATTTAAACGCCTGTCGCTGGAATACCTGTGCGCTCCACAGGGCGTGGCGCGGTGAGGTCTTTCCATTTCGACAAAGCCGTGTTCACGGTGGCATTGGCATCACGGGCCACAAATTCACCGTGGCCCTCTTTCGCTTTCAACTCGCCGTTGTCTACTGCCACATATCCACGGGTCAAAACGTAGCGCGGCAGGCCGGTGACTTCGATGCCTTCAAAGACATTGTAATCAATGGCAGAGGCTTGCGCGTCGGCGGAAATGGTTTTGCTGATTTTTGGATCCCAAACGATGAGATCGGCATCAGAGCCCACCAAAACAGCGCCTTTTTGCGGGTAACAGTTGAGTATTTTCGCGATATTGGTCGAGGTCACCGCCACGAATTCATTCATAGTGATGCGACCTGTGTTGACCCCCTTGGTCCACAAAACAGGCAAGCGATCTTCCAAACCGCCTGTGCCATTGGGGATCTTGGAAAAGTCGCCAACGCCAAAGCGTTTTTGTTCGGTGGTAAAGGCGCAGTGATCCGTCGCCACACAAGACAACGTGCCAGAGGCCAGACCGGCCCAGAGGCTGTCTTGGTGCTGTTTGTTGCGGAACGGCGGCGACATCACGCGGCGCGCGGCGTGGTCCCAATCCTCATTGAAGTATTCAGATTCATCCAAAACAAGATGCTGCACCAAAGGCTCGCCCCAAACGCGTTTGCCCTGCATTTTCGCACGGCGAATGGCCTCATGCGCTTCTTCGCAAGAGGTGTGCACCACATACAAAGGCGCGCCTGCCATATCGGCGATCATGATGGCGCGGTTTGTCGCCTCGCCCTCTACTTGCGTGGGCCGAGAGTACGCGTGCGCCTCTGGGCCTGTGTTGCCTTGTTCCAACAATTGCGCTGTCAGCTCGGCAATCACATCACCGTTTTCCGCGTGCACCAATGGCGTGGCGCCCAGTTCAGCACAGCGCTTGAACGAGCTGTACAGTTCGTCATCATTCACCATCAACGCGCCTTTATAGGCGAGGAAGTGTTTGAATGTATTGATGCCTTTTTCTTCGGTGATGAGTTTCATCTCATCGAACACCTGTTCGCCCCACCATGTGATCGCCATGTGGAAGGAATAATCACAGGCGGCTTGCGACGATTTATTGTCCCAAACTTTCAAGGCATCCAGCAGGCTTTCCCCCGGCGCAGGCAGGCAGAAATCCACGACCATCGTGGTGCCCCCCGCCAGAGCGGCACGCGTGCCAGAGGCGAAATCATCGGACGAATAGGTGCCCATAAACGGCATCTCAAGATGCGTATGCGGGTCGATCCCACCCGGCATGATATAGCACCCCGCGGCGTCAATCACCTCATCACCAGACAGGTCTGGCCCGATTTCAATGATCTTGCCGCCCTCGATTTTCACATCGGCTTCATAGGTCAGATCGGCTGTGACGATTGTGCCGTTTTTGATCACTTTGGTCATAGTTTGGCTTCCTTCTTCAATCAGCAGAGGGCGCTAAGCGCGTTCCCATTTGAGATAGCTTTTCTTAATCTTGTTCAATTCACCACCAAGTGCAGCGGCATTAAGGGGGTTGCACAATGTCGTAATTGCCAGCCCAAATTGTACCGGTTGGCTTTCGAGACGCACAATTATGTTTGAACTATTGAGACCCGACACAGAGATTCTGATGAAGTCCCTTTCGAAAGCAGCAACTGAACGACAGTTTGTCTGTTTGTATGAGGGCCATTGCGTCTTTTTGCGAATTCGAATGTCTTCCGTGTAGGGGCGAATTTCACTTGCCATAAATCGCTCCTTTACGACCTCTCCCAATTCGATATCGGTGCGGCCTTCATAGGTAGCTGTCTCGCCATCCAATTCGAAGATTACACCTTTCCCGAATAATGTGGCCACAACATGAAATGGCTTTTCTCGATGCATAAAGACCGTGCAATTTCGGCACAGTCCACCGGACTTTAAACGCTCTGCCGGTGTTTTGATTTTATTTTTCAGCAAGGCAAACATGTTCTAGCGCACCACCTCCGCTGTCGCCAACACCGCATGCAGCAAGACATCCGTACCAGCGGCGGCCCATTCGGGGCTGATCTCTTCGGCCTCGTTGTGGGACAACCCGTCCACACAAGGGCACATGATCATCGAGGTTGGGTATAAGTCATTGATCCAACAGGCATCATGCCCCGCGCCGGAAACGATATCCATGTGGGAATACCCCAGCGTTTCTGCTGCATTACGCACCGCGGTCACGCAGGCCTCGTCAAAGGCAGGCGGATTAAACTGGCCGACGATTTCGGTTTCCAAAGAGACCTCGATCTCTTCGCAAAGCTTTGGCGCTTTTTCGTAGAATTCTTCCAGCATCGCATCGATCACGTCTTGCAAATGCGAGCGGAAATCGACGGTGAAGACCACTTTTCCGGGGATGATGTTGCGTGAATTTGGGTAGACGTCGACATGGCCGATAGCGCCGACAGAATTGGGCTGATGCTTCATCGCGATTTCATGCACCAGCTCGGTGATGCGCGCCAAACCGCGCCCAGCGTTTTTGCGCATCGGCATCGGGGTGGAGCCCGTGTGGCTTTCTTTGCCGGTCACCGTACATTCGATCCAGCGCAAACCCTGACCGTGGGTGACGACGCCGATGTCTTTGTGTTCGGCTTCCAGAATGGGGCCTTGTTCGATGTGCAGCTCAAACATGGCGTGCATTTTGCGCGCGCCCACAGCCTCTGAGCCGACCCAGCCAATGCGTTTCAGCTCATCGCCAAATTTCAGTCCTTCGGCGTCGACACGGTCATAAGCCCAGTCCTGCGTGTGCTTGCCCGCGAAAACGCCAGAGGCCAGCATGGCAGGGGCAAACCGCGTGCCCTCTTCATTGGTCCAGTTGGCGATCACGATGGGATGTTTGGTCTTGATGCCCAGATCATTCATCGTGCGCACAGCTTCCAAACCACCAAGCACGCCAAGAACGCCATCATATTTGCCACCTGTGGGCTGGGTGTCCAAATGCGAGCCCATGTAAACGGGCAAAGCGTCAGGGTCTTCCCCCGCCCGCGTCGCAAACATATTGCCCATGGTGTCAACGCCCATGGTCATACCCGCGGCCTCGCACCACGCTTGAAACAACGCGCGCCCTTCGGCGTCTTCATCGGTCAGCGTTTGGCGATTGTTACCACCCGCAATACCTGGACCGATTTTCGCCATATCCATCAGACTGTCCCAAAGACGCGTCCCATCGATCCGCATATTTGATTTATCTACTGAATTGCTCATATCGGTCACTCCAAATTTGGGTCGTGCATTGCCGAACCCACTGCGGCGTTTTTGTTCTCGACGGGCATGCAAATCGCCCTACCTGAATGTCACACAGACAAAGGAGAACATCGTGTTTAAAGGCTTAACAACCTCACTTGCTATCATCACTGGGCTTATGGTCGCAGCGCCCGCGCTGTTGGTCATGATGTTTGAGTAACCCCCGAAGGGATCACTCTAAGGTTTTGAGCACATCGGCCAGCGTCCCGATCAGGGTGTCGATGTGTTCCTTTTCAATAATCAAAGGCGGTGACAATGCAATGATATCTCCGGTGGTACGCACAAGCACACCTTTCTCGTAGCATTTCAAAAAGGCGTTAAACGCACGTTTTGTTGGCTCTCCTGCAATTGGCGCAAGTTCGATAGCGCCGATAAGACCCATGGTGCGGATATCCGTCACATGAGGCAGACCCTTTAGGCTGTGAAGCGCATCTTCCCAATATGTTGCAAGGCTATCCGCGCGTTCAAAAAGCCCCTCTTCTGCATAGGTCTCAAGCGTGGCAATGCCCGCCGCCGCCGCAACTGGATTACCGGAATAGGTATACCCATGGAACAGCTCAATCATATGCTCGGGACCTTGCATAAAGGTGTCGTGGATCTCAGCCGTTGCCAACACAGCCCCCATCGGAATAATACCGTTGGTCAAGCCTTTGGCGCAGGTGATGAGATCCGGCATGACACCGTAATGTTCAGCCGCAAAGCTTGACCCTAAGCGTCCAAATCCAGTTATAACCTCATCAAATATAAGTAAAATTCCATGATTCGTACAGATTTCACGCAATCTCTGTAAATACCCTTTCGGCGGCAAAAGCACACCTGTCGAGCCAGCCATAGGTTCCACAATCACAGCTGCAATAGTCTCTGCGCCATGCAGCGCGACAATGCGCTCAAGTTCTTCTGCCAAATAAGCGCCATGTTCTGGCTGGCCTTTGGTAAAGGCATTTTTTTCCGGCAAATGCGTGTGCGGTAAATGGTCAACACCTGCCAAAAGCGTGCCAAACATTTTGCGATTTGTGACAATACCTCCGACCGAAATACCGCCAAAGTTCACACCGTGATAGCCTCGTTCTCGACCAATCAACCGTGTGCGTTCGCCATGCCCTTTTGCACGATGATACGCCAACGCGATCTTGAGCGCTGTTTCAACGGCCTCTGACCCCGAGTTGGTGAAAAATGCATGTTCAAAAGGCTCAGGCGCCATATTGACAAGCTTGGTCGCCAATTCAAACGCCTTTGGGTGGCCCATTTGAAACGCTGGCGCGTAATCCAATTGCGCCGCTTGCTTTTGAATCGCTTCGACAATCTTAGGTCGGTTATGCCCCGCATTACAGCACCAAAGCCCAGCAGTGCCATCCAGCACCTGCCGCCCGTCTGAGGTCGTATAATGCATACGGTCCGCCGAAACGAACATCCTCGGCTGTTTTTTAAACTGACGATTTGATGTAAACGGCATCCAAAATGCCGACAAATCGTTTGGGCGTGCCTCACCATCCATAGCCATACTTTACCTCATATATGTCCATCATATCGCGCATCGGCGCGACGCGACCATATCGCTTAAGTGCCGACAATCAAGCGATTGCCGCAACGCACTTTGACCAAATGGTCAAGACTACGTTAGCAGCGCCTCCAAGTGGGTCAAGGACCGACACAACACAAGCAGAGGGTCTTCTTGAATTTTCGGCCATTTTGAGGCAAATAATTCTTAAGAATGGCGTTTTTTTCATCAACAGGTTACCTGTTGTTTAGGCAAAATGCACAAAGAGGGAATCGACTGTCCATGCCAGGGAAGACGCCAAGAACACGAATCCAAAAAAAGAACCATGAAACCATTCTCGAGGCGGCTCTGAATGTGTTTTCACAGTACGGATTTCGCGGCGCGACCTTGGACCAAATCGCCCTAGAATCAGGCCTGTCGAAACCGAACCTTCTGTATTATTTTCCGTCCAAAGTCGCGATCCACCGCGCGCTGCTGGACCGCTTGATGGCCAACTGGCTTGCCCCTTTGCGCAAACTTGATGAACAAGGTGACCCGATTGAGGAAATCGTTGATTATGCCCTGCGCAAACTTGATATGGCCCGTGAATTTCCCCGTGAAAGCCGCTTGTTTGCCAATGAAATTGTGCAAGGCGCGCCAAACATTTCAGACAAGATCGAAGGCGAATTGAAAACACTGGTCGATGAAAAGACGCAAGTAATAAAAGGATGGTCAGACGCAGGGCGCGTCGCGGAAATTGAGCCCTATCATCTTATTTTTTCGATTTGGGCCACGACACAACATTACGCCGATTTCGACGCGCAAATTCGTGGCATTATTCAAACGGATGGCGAAGCACATTTTGACGACGCAAAGGTCTTTTTGGACCGCCTATATCGCCAAATGCTAAGTACAAGCACGCCACAATAGCTCGACATTCTTTGGACAAACACTGCTGCACCGCTGCTAATGCGTCTTTAGACTGTCGCTGTTAACGCTTTGGCAAGAGTAGGACTCTATTAAGATATCCGTGGGGGCTCCAACCTTTGGAGTTCAGTATGTCCGATCTATTTGGCGTGCAAAGTTTTAGAAATGGGGGAGACGTGTCATC